>DASXSA010000272.1:0-10743 GCA_036506235.1 Candidatus Limnocylindrales bacterium
ACGACCGGCGCGACGATTACCCAGTGCAACGGCTCTGCCAACGGCGGGACTCTGGTCGGCCTGACCTGCACCGCGACCGGCACGAGGCCGTCTTCTCACGGCGTCCGTATCAACCAGTGCAATGGCTCGGCCAACGGCGGCGGAGCCCTGGTGATCTGCTCCGCGAACATTGCTAACCGACGGATCGCTTCCAGCTCCTCTGGGACCGGCGGAACAACCGGCGGAACGACCGCTCCAAGCCTCCCGAATACTTCGATCCTGACAACGACAGACGTTCCCGAATCCGGGCCGAACTCGGTCGTCTTCGCCGGGATCTTCCTCCTCGCCTTCGGCCTCGTCGCCACGCGACTTTCGATGCGCAGCACTCGCAGCCACTAACGACGTCCCCGAGGAACCGACCCTCACAGGGTTCGATCGACTCGGACAGGAACCGACCCAGCGGGCCGCTCCTGTCCGAGTTCCTTCGCAGCCCAACGTGGAAGAGAGCGAGACATGGCGATCGAAGATTCCGAGCGGCGCTCTCGCGGCACAGGCGCCCCGGCTCGTGACCTGGGGAAGCAGCAGGGGAGCGTAGTCCGGCGCGTCTCGGGCGTCCTCAAGGTTGCCCGTACGAGTGCCACGAAGGTTGCATCGGAGGTGCCTGGGACCATCCGCGCGACCGGGGCACGACCGCACGTCACGCTAGCCGCGCTGCAGACGCTGCCCGACTCGACGCTTCGATGGGTGGCCGCCAGCTCGGTCGGCCTTGGCGCCGGGTTCTATCTCGCCGGCGCGCCGCGGCTGGCCATCGCGGGGGGGGGTCACGCCAGCGCTGATCACCGGAGCGGCCATCGCCTCGCGTCCGATCGACCGGGTCGTCCAAGCGCGGCCCAATCGGTGACTACCATCCGGCTGCGCGGCAAGGGCGCTCAGGAGGGCGGGCGTCCGGCGGGCCGACGCAGCTCGGCGCGCCAGGCGACATGCGTACGAGGAAACGTCTTGCCTGCCGTCGCCCTCCCTCGGCGTCGGAGCCGCGGCATCGACGCGACGGGGAGCAGAACGCCGACGCTGAGCTACCGGCATCCGGTGAACCAGGCGGTGTTCGAGGCGGCACCCCTCGGTGCGCGCGTGGCCGACCGCGTCACCGGGTTCATGGGCAGCTGGCGGTTCATCGTGATCCAGACCGTCATCGTGGCAGTCTGGCTGGCGGCCAACATCGTCCTGCTGAGCCGGCCGTTCGACCCATTCCCGTTCATCCTGCTCAACCTGGCCTTCAGCACCCAGGCTGCGTATGCCGCGCCGCTCATCCTGCTGGCCGGCAACCGAGCCTCCCAGCGCGACCGGCTGACCCTCGAGCATGCCGCCGAGGAAGGAGATCTGGGCGACGCCCAGAACGAACGCCTGCTCACAGGGAATACCGAAATCCTGAAACAGGTCGCCGCCCTCGAGGCCCGGATCCTGACCATGGAGCAGACGATCCTCGCCGCAATGATCACTGGCCGGCGGGACTAGCGTGACCCGCGACAGCTGAGAGCCCTTCCTACCAAGGCCGACCTGTCGATCCTCGACGCCTGACTCTGATTCCAGGCCAATGCAGCCCTGACAGGATCGGGTGTCTGCCAGGAGCGCTCACGACGGCGTGAGGGCGGATCGTGGAGCGTCAGTGAGGAGCGGTCGATACCTCGGGTCGCGAGCGCGCGACCGCCCGCTTCACGGCAGGCGGGGGGTTGCGACCCCTACGTCGCCGGCAAGCGCTGCAGAACGATCTCCGCATCGGCAGGATCCATCCGGTAGCCCCGTGCGTCAGCGTCCCAAGTGATCAGGTCTCGACGGGCGACCCGGCGCATGACTTTGTTCGGCCCTGCGACGATGCCGGCGAACGCGGTGCCTGTGCGCTTCCCATACCTGGCGGCAAGCTCGGCATCGAGGACGAGGGCCTCGTCGCGGGTGGACAGGTCGGCGACCTCGCGCAGCAGCCGGCGGCTGTCGGCCCCGCGGATCGCGTTCAGTACCTCGCCCAACTGGCGGCGGCGAAGGTCAGCCTGATCAATTTGATCCGGGACAGAACCACCTCCGTCTCGCGCTGGACCCATCACCCAGCGCCAGGCGAGCGCTAGCAGCTGCTCTTCGGTATCCGCCTCGAATTCGACCCTTGGCACTCGAATTCACCTGTATAGGTCCGTGACGTACTAGTTATGAATATAGCACCTAGTGTTTCGGGACGATACGTGCTACACTCCGCGTATCGGCTGCAAGGCCGCGAACCGCTTGATCCTCTGGCCCTTCGAACGACGGCGAGCCACGGGCACATCCCGCTTCGTGTCGACTTAGCCGCACAGCACACCAGAGGAGAAACAGATGCAGTACACCAGACTCTCTACGTATGACCTGACCAAGGGCACCTTCGACGAGCTGACCGGCATCGTCGAGAAGGGCTTCCTGCCGACCTTCGTCAAGGAGCCCGGCTTCGTGAACTACGGACTGGTCGATGCCGGCGACCACAAGGTCGTCGCGATCAGTATCTGGCAGACCCGCGAGCAGGCCCACAAGTCGGCCACCATGGCGACGACGTGGGTCAAGGCGAATATCGCCGACCGCGTCCGCCCGCTGACCACCCAGATCGGTGATCTGGCCCTCTTCCGTGGGATGCCCGTCGCCGTCTAGGCACTCGGCTCCCGTCCCGCCGCGCGCTCGGTCGGCAATATCGCCGATCCACGCACGTGGCAATCACAGACCGCCCCGGCTCGTGCCGAGGCGGTCTTTGGCTTGGTCACACATCTCATTTCAACCGCGGTCGCCGTTCCCGTCCAGAGCACGACCTCGATCCCGTGCCTATCCGATAACGCCAAAGGAAGTCTCAGTCCATTGGGAAAGCCCTCTACTTTGAGCTTTAGTGGAACCGATCGCGCGGCGGTTCCTTAGCTCGCTCCGCCTTCGTCACGGCCTGGTCTGAGCCGCCTTGGCTGCATGGGCGCCGGCTTGCCAAGCGCGGACGTGCTCGTGGAGCAGTTCGGCTACGAGAATGTCTCGGTGCACTTCGCCCGCGTCGACCGAATCCTCGAGTTCAACGCGCGGCGCGGCAAGGTGGCCTGGGTCCGCGACCTGTTCGAGCGGATCGACGTCGACAGCCGCGAGGAGCACGCGGTGGCCGTTTGGAAGGCCACCAACGACGAGGGTGTTAACCGCTCGGATTCAGTTAACAGAGTGGCTCCGGCGGTAGGATTCGAACCTACGACCAAGCGGTTAACAGCCGCCGGCCTTCTCCCCCAATTCGTGCTCAGAAGCGGCCGCCCCGCGCCGACTGAGAGTCACCTTTCAGCGTGAGGTCGTCGGCCGACGAGATTTGGTACCGCACATCGGATTCGAAGACCAGCTCGAGCGGCGTGACCCGCTCCTCGCCGTCGACCGAACGAACGTGCATCAGCCTCGAATACGCCCAGCCAATCGCAAGGTTCGAGACCGGCCCGGGTCGAGGCGGCTGGTTTCGTTCATACCGTCAGGTTTGGGGCGTGCCCTTCGATTGAAGCTCGGCGATCTGGGCCCGGGCGGCCGCCGCGACAAGCTCCTCGTTCGTGTTGGCGTGTCCCACCAGGCCCCAGCCGCCCTCGATCGCCTCGGTGAGCAGGACCCACGTCCGCTCCGCGAGCGAGAGGTCGCCGGCCGCCTCTCCGACGATCGCCGAGAAGCGGGACACGACCGCCAGCTGCTTGGCGCGATCGAGCGCCCCCGCATTCGTCAGCACCTGGACCCGGACGTAGGTGCTGTCGCCATCGACATTGGAAATCCCCGAGGATGGCAGCTCGTGGACGAAGGCCGCGGTGTTCTTTATCGGCGAACGCTATCTCGCCCATGCGCGGCAGGACGTGGCGCTTAAAGAGGCTGAGCGAATCCGTGCGGCTGTGTCGCGGCTGGCACCCGCGGGCTCGCCCGTAAGGCTCCTCTCAACCACGTAGGTTTCCGAACGAGGAGTGGGTCTTCGATCTTTTCGAAGCGACGTCGGCCGAAGATGTTCAGCAGGTCTACGCCGAGAGCGGGGTCGCCGTCGATCGAGTCACCGAGGGCGTGCACCTGCCGGGAACCTGAGCGGCGGCGGACAACCGGGGGAGCGGATGGTGATGGCGCGCCCGGCAGGAGCCGGACACGGGGGCACCATACGCTACCGCATCCGCATCGTTGGACGAACCGAGGATCTGGATGCGATACGCCGGCTGACGCTTGCGTGATGGACGGCGGCCAAGTGGCCGCCGTCGACTGAAGCGTCATTGACGATTCGGCCGCTCATTGGCCTGCCCTCGGGTAAGGGTCAAGCTGGCGCAACGTTATCGGTTCAGCACGTCCCTGGATCAGCCGCATCGATCCGCGGGCCGGCCCCAGCGGGCACGCCCAGGTACGTGACATACAGTTCGACGGTGTCCGTGGCACTCAGATTGCGCCCGAGGTGCACGTGCCCCGAACCGATGTCGACGAACGACTGGCCCGCCGTGTAGGGGCGTCCCGTACAGGTCGCGTCGTCGCCGTCGTACAGGGTGAGGGCACCCGCGGCGATCAGCACGATGACCGGGCCGGGATGGGTATGCCAGCCAGTGTTGCCACCGGGCCCGATGAGGATGTGCTGCATGAGCACGTCACCCGAACGGACCTTGGCGACCCTGGTGGCCCCCTCGGTCTGCACCGTGACCTTCAGGTCGACGTTGTCGATGAACGCCGCCCGGGCAAGCAGAGAGGCGGAAACCCCCGAACCAGAGGTCGCGACGGCGCCTCCGACCATGAGTAACGCCACCACTACCGCCGCCATGGTCGCAAGATTCACTCTCCGTCGCATCTGCTGATCTCCTCGGCTGCCTGGTTGTCGGAACAGCCCGCTCATCAAGCCAGTTGCGGACTCCCATTGACGAAGCCGAAGATGCGTGCGGGACCTTGCGGATACCTTGCCGTCCCCGGAAGCCGAATGCGAACATGAGCCATGCGACACGTTCCGGGTCCACGCTGACGTCCGGCGGCGGCGGCGCCAGCACCGAGCCACTCGAGATCCGGCTGCTCGGTCGCTTTCAGGTCCTCCGTCACGGCCTGGAACTGCCCGCGACGACCTTCGGGGGTCGGCTTCCGCGGACCATCGTGCGTGTGCTGGCGGTTCGGCGCGGCGCGCTCGTGCCCCGCGACGTGCTGGCAGACATCCTGTGGGGCGAGGTGGCCCCGGCCGATCCGGATGCCAACCTCGACGTGCTCGTCCACCGAGCCCGTCGGGCGCTCGTTGACCCGAAGTTGATCATCACGGGCTCCAGCGGCTACGCGTTGGCCGACGATGGCCGTGTCCACGTCGACGTCGAGGCGTTCCGAGCGGCGGTCGTCGAAGGACGGGAACACCTTGCACGGAGCGACGACGCCCGTGCCCTTCACGCGTTCCACCGCGCACTGGATGCTTGGTCCGGCGAACCGCTGGCGGAGGACTTCTACGCCGATTGGGCGCAACCCCATCGGCTCGAGCTCCAGCGCCTGCAGCTCGAGGCACTGGAGGCCGGGGCTCGGGCCGCCCTGCGCCTCGGCGATCCCACGCAGGCGACGCAGCTAGCCGAGATGGCGATCGTGCGCGATCCGTTGCGCGAGCCGGCTCGACTGCTGTTCATACAAGCCTTGGCGGAGGCTGGCGATCGGGCCGGCGCGCTGCGCGCCTTCGAGGAGATGCGACAGTTGTTCGCCAACGAGCTCGGGGCGCAGGTGTCGGCGGACGCGATCGCTCTTCACGACCGGTTGCGTCGACGACCGACCTCCCCAGATGAGCTCGAGCCCGCGCCCACCACGGTTGCGGCCGACGAGGCAGCCGAGGTGTCAGCGCAGCTCGGAGGTCAGGGCAGCGGGCCACGCCGCGCGCTCGTCCTGTCCAGCATGGCAGCGCTGGCTGCCGGCTCCGAAAGCTATGAGCGCGGTGGCAGGCTTGCGGACCTGGCACTTCTCGAGGCCGGTGCGGATCCGGGTGCCCGCGCCGAGGCGCTTGCCGTCGGAGCCGTCGTCGACATGAATCTCGGCCGATTCGAGCGATCGAAGCGGCGGGCCCAGGAGGCCCTCTCGCTGTTCGAGGCCGCGGGTGATCGACATGGGATGGCGCGGGTGCTGGATGTGCAGGTCATGCGCGATTTCATGACAGGCAGGATCGCCGATGCGACCGAGGCGTTCGCTCGTGTGGCAACGCTCTTCGAGGAGTCCGGCGATCTCCTGCGCGTGATCGTTCCGCGCTCGACGCGCGGTCACGGCCTCGTCTTCATGGACCGACCGCGCGAGGGCCTCGACGAGATCGATCGTGCGCTTGCGGTGGCCGAGGAGATGGGCCACCTTGAAAGTGTCGCCTACTGCCTGTGGCATCGCTGCGAAGCGCTCGCGGCGCTTGGCGAACCGAGTCAGGCCATAGCCGATGGAGAGCGAGCGCTGGCCATCGCCGAACAGCTCCGGCATCGCGAATGGCAAGCGGCCGCGATGTGCGGACTGGGGCTTGCCTACCTCGCCGATGACAATCCGGTGGCGGCCGAACATATCCTGCGTCGTGCCCTCGAAACCGCGGCCGGCATCCCGGTATTCACCTCGTGGGCCGCCGCCAGGCTCGCCCGCACGCTGATCATGGCGGAGCGACTGGCGGAAGCTGAGGAGTTCGTGCAGCAATCGCTCCAACAACCCGTCGCGAGCGCCCTGTTCGAGGCTCGATTGGCGCAGGTGGAACTCGTTGGAGCGCGAAACGAGCCAGAGTTCGAAACCCTGGCTGCCGAAGCGCTGTTGGTAGCGACTACAAGCGGGCACCTCGCGAGCGCGCGCATCCTGCGCGAACTCCTGGTGAAATAGCAGGCTGACCCGCGAGCGGATCGCCGAGCATGATGAGGAGGACACCAGAGACCGAACGGCACCGACTGATGCAGGCCCTGGCAGAGAAAGTTGCGTTGGCGCGGCCAGCAGGAGCCGGACGCGGCGGCGCCATACGCTATCGCATTCGCATTGTTGGACGGACCGAGGAGCTGGACAGGGTGTCGGACTCACAGTCGTCGGCCTAGCATCTAGCAAGTGCAAGGTCCAACGGAAAAGGCACCGATGACTGCGGCAAGCCTGAAAGCCCGGATCGGGATGGCTCTTCCCTATCTGGCCTTTGTTGCCCTTGCTGTCGGCATGCTCAACTTCTTGTGGTTCATGTCAGAGACGCTCCCTCTCAATCTCATACCTTCGGAAGGCCAGGTGATCGGGGGTCACTACTTCCTGTGGAGCAAGACCAATGGCGGACTTGTCGAGGTCAGCCGGTCGTTCTGGGAATGGAGCCGATTCCACGAGGCAAGTCTGTTCCTCACCTGGCCGCTTGTGATGCTCGCCGGGGGGTATCTGGTCTTTGCCGAGCTCGCGAGCAAGGTGGGCCGAGCCATATCGCCGATACTGGCGTCCGAGCGCGTTCGGCTGGTCCGGGCAGGTCCGCTCCTAGCGTCGACTCGCAGCGCCGGCCTGATCGGCACGGCCTGGTTCAGTCGATCGTTATTGCGCATCCAGGTCTACCCCGCCGGCGTCGTTCTGAAGCCGGTGTTCATGGCCGAGCGCGCCATCTTGGCCGTTGAAATCAGCGCCGTGACGCCCATGGGCGGCCTGTCGGCGAAATCTTGTCCCCGAGAGGCTGCCCGTCCTGGGTTTTGGAGTCAGCGTGGTGTCGCTCACCTACCGACCACGAGGCCAGTTCGTCCAAATCGAACACGCCGGCGTCGGGGCGGCTTCGCCGCTCCTGATCGAGGGATCCGGTAACTGGGACATCGCACAGGCGATCAGCACCGTCGCGGATGGCGCGCGGGCAACGTCCAGCGGCCAATGTCCTCACTCCTGCTCGAGAGGCGCCCATGGCAGGACTGGCAGCGCTGCATCGAGGGGCGGGACGTCGACGCTGCCCGCGGCTACCTCGCCGATGACTACGCGCTGGAGCTTTTCCAGCCGGCCCGCGCCTGCTTTGCACGCGCCATGGAGCGGTGAGCCTGCTCGTCGGAGCGGGCGTCCATCCGCGGATCGCTCAGGAGCTGCTGCGTCACGCGTCGAGCAAGACGACGATGGAGATCTACAGCCACGTCAGCGCCGCCCAGCAGCGTGAGGCGTTGGAGGTTCTCCAGCGAGCTCTGGCTGAGAGTCATTCTGAGAGTCATCTTGCGGCCGATTCGCGCGGCCAAGACTGGGCCAGGGCGGCCGAAACCGGCCAACTTGAGCGTGAGAGTGGCTCCGGCGGTAGGATTCGAACCTACGACCAAGCGGTTAACAGCCGCCCGCTCTACCACTGAGCTACGCCGGAGCGAGGACCGCCGAAGCGATCGGGCGCGCGATCTGGCGCCGCGCCGCGCGACAGGATAGCAGCCTGGTCGGAGTGGGCCTCCGCGCGCGATACTTTCGCTCTCATGCTGATCCAGGCTCACGAGCTGGCCGCGAGACTCGCCGAACCCGTTCCCTCCGTGCGCGTCGCGGACGTCCGCTGGTACTTGAACCAGCCCGGACGAGGCCGGCGCGAGTACGAAACCGGCCACATTCCGGGCGCGATCTTCGTCGACCTCGATGCCGATCTCGCCGATCCCAAGGGCCTCGGGGCCCCAGGCCGCCATCCCCTGCCCGATCCCACCGCTTTCGCGCGCCGGCTGGGCGAGCTGGGCATCGGGGACGAGCACCTGGTCGTGGCCTACGACGACGCCGGAGGGTCGATCGCCGCCCGGCTGTGGTGGATGCTCGACAACCTCGGGCACCCGAACGCTGCCATCCTCGACGGGGGCATTCAGGCGTGGACGGAGGCCGGAAACGCACTTACGGCCGCGGAGAACGCCTGGCCGCCGGCGGAGCTCCACGTCAGGTCGACCTGGCGACGGGCGGTCGATCGCGAGACGCTCGCCGGGCAGCTCGGCTCCGTGTCGCTGCTCGACGCCCGCGCCGGCGACCGCTACCGGGGCGAGGTCGAGCCGGTCGATCCGGCTGCCGGCCACATTCCGACCGCCCTGAGCCTGCCAACCGGTGGCAACCTCGGGCCAAACGGCCGATTTCTGCCTGCGGAGGAGCTCGAGGCACGCTTCCGCGCCATCGGCATCGACCCGGGCACCGGCGGCGATGACGTCGTCACGTCATGCGGCAGCGGCGTGACGGCGTGCCACACGGCACTCGCCATGCGCCTCGCCGGACTGCCGGACCCGATCCTCTACCCCGGCTCGTTCAGTGACTGGTCGCGCGCCGGCCTTCCCGTTGCCTCTGGAGCCGAGCCCGGCGCCAGGCCCTCGAGCATCGCGGCTTCGGCTCGATCACCCGCTCGAGGAAGCGCGTAACACGATCGACGCGGACCCCGAATAGACTTTGGCCATGTTCTGGAACTCCCGACAGCCAAAGATGCCCACCCCCGATCAGAGCCTGCCCGGCCGCGCGGACGCGATGCCCGTGTCCGAGGCCCACTACGTCAACGGTCGAAAACTCACCCCGCCTTACCCGGACGGCCTCGAGGTCGCGGAATTTGCCTTCGGCTGCTTCTGGGGGGCCGAGAAGGACTTCTGGGAGACGCCGGGCGTGTACGTGACCGCCGTCGGCTACGCCGGCGGCTCGACTCCCAACCCGACCTATCGTGAGGTGTGCACCGGGCAGACCGGCCACGCCGAGGCCGTTCGCGTGGTCTTCGACCCGAAGCAGGTCTCCTACGACCAGCTGCTCAAGGTGTTCTGGGAGCAGCACGACCCGACCCAGGGTATGCGACAGGGCAACGACGTCGGGACGCAGTACCGCTCGGCGATCTACACCTACGGCGACGGGCAGCGCAAGGCGGCCGAGGCCTCACGCGACGCCTACCAGGAGCGGCTGACAGCGGCCGGCTACGGCCAGATCACGACGGAAATCCGGGAAGCTCCCGAGTTTTACTTCGCCGAGGACTACCACCAGCAGTACCTCGCGAAGAACCCGAACGGCTACTGCCCGGTTCACGCGACGGGCGTGAAGCTACCCGACGACTTCGTGGTCACGCCGCTGCAGTACGCGGACTGACGCCTGCGAGGCCGGCTTGGCCGGCCCGAGCTACAGTCGGGCAATGACCGTTGTGCGGATGGACAACGTCCTCCTCGTTGTCGACGACCTTGAGGCTGTCAAAGCGTTCTTCGCCGAGCTTGGTCTGGAGCTCGAGGGCGAGACGGTCGTCGAGGGCCAGTCGGTCGATCGCCTCATCGGGCTCGACGGCGTCCGAGCCACCATCGCTTCGATGCGGACCCCGGACGGCCACGGGCGGATTGAGCTGGACAAGTTCCACACGCCGGCGGCGGTCAGGGCCGAGCCAGAAGACGCGCCGGTGAACGCGCTGGGCATCCGTCGAATCATGTTCGCCGTCGACGACATCGAGAGCCTCCTTGGCCGCCTGCGCCGCCACGGCGCCGAGCTCGTTGGGGAGGTGGTGCAGTACGAGGACCAATATCGGCTCTGTTACGTCCGCGGCCCCGAGGGCATCGTCGTCGGACTAGCCGAGCAACTCACCTGAAGACTTATCTAGCTGAGAACCGAGGCCCGGGAGCGTATTGCCCGGACCGTCCGACCGGAGTCGCTGTCAGCGCGAGTTAGGCGTCAGCGCGAATCAGCCGCCGACGGGGAGGAACTCGACTCCCGTCGGCAGGCACGCTCTCGTCTGAGGGAATGCTCGGAGCGGCATGTCCGACGAGGGCCGCTCGCCGGGCTGTTGGCTGGTCACCAGATTCACAACGCCAGTCCGGTCCACGACGATAGCGCCGCTTCGGGCGTCGCTGACCAGCCGCTGCC
>DASXSA010000273.1:0-12892 GCA_036506235.1 Candidatus Limnocylindrales bacterium
GGAGGCCAGCTCGCGGGAAACCTGCAGCGCGGCCACCATGGCCGTCCCGCACGACTCGCCCGCGAGAATCCCCTCCTCCCTCGTGATCCGGCGCGCCATCGCGAAGGCGTCCCGGTCGCTCACCCTGACCCAGCGGTCGACCGACGCCGGGTCGAACGTCCCGGGCATGAAGTCCTCGCCCACGCCCTCGGTCAGGTATGGCCTCGCCGCGTCGCCCGAAAGCACGCTTCCTTCCGGATCGGCGCCGATGACCTCCAAGTCCGGTCTCCGGGAACGGAGGAAGTGGGCCGCCCCGGAAATGGTTCCGCCTGTTCCCACGCTGCACACGAAATGCGTGATCCGCCCTTCGGTCTGCTCCCAGATCTCAGGGCCGGTCGTCGCCTCGTGGGCCCGTGGGTTCTCCGCGTTCCAGTACTGGTCCGGTTTGAAGGCGCCGGGAATGTCACGCGCCAGCCGGGCGGCGACGCTGTAGTAGCTCTCCGGGGAGTCGGGCGGGACGTTCGTCGGGCAGAGCACGACCTCCGCCCCGTAGGCACGCAGGAGGGCCTGCTTCTCGGCGGACTGCTTGTCGGCCATCACGAAGATGCAGCGATAGCCCTTCAGCGCGGCAGCAATCGCCAGGCCGTGGCCCGTGTTGCCGCTCGTCGGCTCGATGATCGTGCCGCCGGGCTTCAGGTCGCCCGATTGCTCGGCCGCCGCGATCATCGGCAGCCCGATGCGGTCCTTCACGGAGCCGCCCGGGTTCAGCATCTCGAGCTTCGCGAGCAGCAGGGGCTGGCGCTCCGGCGGACCAAGGTCCCGGGTAATCCGGCTCACGCGGACGAGGGGTGTGCGGCCGACCAGGTCGAGGATCGACTCGGCGAACTGCATCGGCGGCGAGTATAGGCGCGGGCGGGCACTGGGCGGCTCAGGGCCGCGGCGCTTCACCCTGGAGATGGAGCGCGGCGCTCCCGCCCCGAAGCGAAGAGCGCCACTCCGGGGACTATCGCCGGTGGCACGGGCGGCGGCTGTCAGCGAGCGCGAGCCCGGAGGGTCGGCGGCCCGACAGCGCCCTTTGCGCCGTCAAAAGCCCCTAATCGCGGTCGACGCGGCCCGGCCGGAGCAGCAGCCAGGTCAGGCGGCGGAAGAGGCGCGGTCGTCCGGGTGGGTCGACCGTCCGGGGATAGAGCTCCTCGACCACGGGGGCCAGTCGGTCAGCCACTGCGTCGGTAATGCGGCGCGCGATGGCGAGCTCGGCCCGGGAACCCTCCGGCGGCGCCACGCCATCCCACTCCGACCCGAGCAGCTCCTCCACGGACGTGGCCGGCAGGACGCGCGAGGCCATCCTCTTGCCGAGGTACAGCTCCTCCGTACCCGCCATGGCGAGCGGAACGATCGGCGCTCGAACCCGCAGCGCGATCAGTCCGGCGCCGATGCGAAACGGCCCCAGCGTCCCCGGCGGCCCGCTGACCGTGCCCTCGGGCATCTGGACGAACACGGCGCCGTTGCCGACCACGGCCCGGGCCGATACCACGTGGACGTCCACTCCGATCCCGCCGCGCCAGACCGGGAGCAGCCCGCCCAGCCGGCGAACGAGGAACTCCCGTGAGCGGGACGTGAAGGTCGAGGGACCGCTGCCAAGGAACCAGGCCCGCGGCTCGAGCGGCAGGGCGTGCATCACGACGAACGGGTCCATCCAGCCGCGGTGCGCCGCGGCAACGAGGAAATAGCCTCTACTCGGCAGGTGCTCCTGGCCGGAGGTGGCAATGCGGAACCGGAAGAGCCCGAACAGCACGAACCGTGCCAAGAGGCGAACGAGGCGGTACAGGATCGACGCCTTTGCCTCAGGTGTGCGCTTCAGCCAGTCGAGGCCCTCCAGCGCGCCGCCTCGGGCGGCGGCCATCGCCTCGGGACTGATCCGACCGGGAGGCGGTCGCTTGCGCCGGCGCGGAGGTGGAGAAGCGCCCTCGGCGGTCACCCGTTCTCGGGCGCCGGCGTTGGCAACTTTTCGGACGGGTCGGAGGGCTCAGCGGGCGTTCGGCGGCGGGTGTCGCGGAGGGGTCCTGCATGCCGTGCCACGAGGATCGCCAGCGCGATGATCACGGAGACCGCCGCCACGACCTGGGCGGTTGGTACACCGAAGAAGAGCCAGTTGTTGGTCTTCAGGCTTTCGAGCCCGAACCGGACGACGCCGTACCAGATGAAGAAAACGAGCAGCAGGTCACCTGGACGCAGCCAGTGCGCGAAGCGCCGTGACAGGTAGATGAGGAACAGCGCGCCGAGCAGTCCGGAGATCGACTCGTAAAGGAACAGCGGCTGAAAGTGCTGGCCGAGCGTGGCCGTAGGATCGGTCCCCGGCGGACACTCATAGCCCTGCGTGCGGTAACCGCACTGGATCGCGATGCCCCACGGCAGGCTCGTCGGCGATCCGTAGAGCTCCTGGTTGAAGAAGTTGCCCCAGCGCCCGATGGCCTGCATGACGAACAGGCTTGGCGCCACGATGTCCGCCCAGGTGCCGAGCGACGCCTTCTTCCAGCGGACGTAGGCGATGCCCGCGATCGTCCCCGTGATGAGCCCGCCGTAGACGCCCAGGCCCGAGTAGGGCGGCAGGACGATGGCCGGGAGGTTGTCCTTGTACAGCTGCCACTGGTCGATCACGTGGTAGAGCCGCCCGCCGATGAGCGCAGCCACGGCGACCACCACGAGCCCGTTGAAGATCTGGTTGGTGTCCTGCCCACGGAAGCGAGCTTCACGCTGGAGGATCCAGTAGGCGGCAGCGAGCCCGAGGGCGTAGGCGATGCCGTACCAGTGCACGACGATCGGGCCGATCTGGACTGCAATCGGGCTGGGCGTGAGATCGATCACCTGGCGAGTGTAGCCCGCGCCCCCGGGGGCTCGTCGCGACGGCCAACCCTATACTGGCCGCCGGATGGATCGCCCGACCCCAGACCAGGATGCCGAGGCGCGCGGGCGTGACCGGGCCCCATGAACGCCGAGTTCAACTGGTGGCTGCTGATCGTCGGTCTCGGGATCGGCGCCGGTCTCGTCTGGCTGGTCCTGGCTGACGTCCGTCGCCGCGAGGACGAGGTGGGCAAGGCGGAGCGGCAGTTCGAGGCGTCGTGGATCGCGGAGACGCTGCGAGGCTGGGGCCGGAAGATCGATCCCGAGACGGCCGAGCAGGTGCTCGAGCTCCACCAGCTCTACCTCAGCAGCCTGCCTCCCGACGAAGCCCCGCTCGAAGGCGTGGACGAGGTGGGCGAACCGGCGCCCTCGGAAGCGGCCACTGGATCGAACGAGACGCCTGCCTCGGGTGACAGGCGAGCTGGTGAGCGATCGGTCGGCGGCGGGGTCGAAAGCTCAGACCGCGAACGCGCTCAGCCGGTGACGGGCACCTCGCCCACGTGGAGCGCCACGGCGCCAAGCGCCAAGCGGCGGTAGGAGACCGCCTCCAGGCCGGCCCGGCGCATCGTGCCTGCCAGCGACTCCGCATCGGGGAAGCCCTCGAGCGATTCGGGCAGGTAGCGATAGGCAGGGCCGCGATGGAAGATCGACCCGGCCGCGGGAGCCATCCTCCGGAACACCGCGTGATACGTCCGGCCCCAGATCTTCGGCTTGGGAACGGACAGCTCCAGGCAGACGACCTTGCCGCCAGGGCGCACGACGCGCCGCAGCTCCCGGAAGCCCGCCTCGAAGTCGGCCAGGTTGCGCAGGCCGAAGGCGATCGTCGCGGCATCGAACTCGCCGCGCGCGGCGGGCAGCGAGAGCGCGTTGGCGACCGAGAACTCGAGCTGGATGAGGTCCCCGTACGTCGACCTGGCCCGCTCGATCATCCGCTGCGAGAGGTCCACCGCGAGGATCCGGCCGAAGGGGCCCACGCGTTCCGCGAGGTCGGCGGCGAGCTTGCCGGTCCCGCATGCCACGTCGATCGCGGAGGCGCCCGACGAGAGAGCGGCGGCGCGGACGGCGTGGCGACGCCAGCGGCCGTCGAGGCCGAAGGTCATCAACGTGTTCAGGCGGTCGTAGACGGGCGCGATGTCGTCGAACATCGCGGCCACCTCGACCTCCGGAACGGGGTTCCCCTCGCGGGCCTCGGAGTCGGCTCGCTGTGCGGGGAGGTCCTCGGTATCGGGCTGTTCGCGCGGGGCTTCCGTCTTGTCGATGGTCTGCAGGGGGCCGGCAGGGGTCATCGATCTCGAGCTCGGGCTACGGGCACTCTCAGAGCGGTGCGGTCAGTACAGTGTGATCCTCTCCGGGCGCCGATGCGAGGTCAACGAGCGAGATTCCGAACGTCGCGGGCCCGGAAATGTGGCCCAGCGCAGGAACATCCCTTCCGAACCAGTAGGCG
Organism: Candidatus Limnocylindrales bacterium; assembly: GCA_036506235.1. Classification (GTDB taxonomy): domain Bacteria; phylum Chloroflexota; class Limnocylindria; order Limnocylindrales; family CSP1-4; genus CF-16. Next base: position 4,325 of record DASXSA010000273.1, read on the forward strand.
AGCCCGCCGCCGAACTGCATGTTCCCGATCCGCATCCGCTGCCCGCCGACCTCCAGCCAGCAGCGGTACTCCTTCCCTGCCGGTGGCCGGGTCAGGCTGCCCGTGAACACAACCAGCTCGCGCGTGCTCGGCGAAAGGACGAGCTTCCCGCCGGCGGGATCCGTTCCACCCAGCGAGACGGCACGTGCATCCGGGGCGCGCTCGATCTCTGCCGTCCAGTCGACGATCCGGACGAGATCCGCGGCGTCGCCGCCAACGCCGTCCGTGCGGCCGTTGTTCAGCACGACGCTCGTTCCGAGCGCCGACACGGCCACGGCCGCTGCAAGGCTCGCTGCCCACAAGGCTGCGCGCCTGGTCACGCGAACGCGGCGGCGTCCCGAACCAGTGTCGGGCGGTGACTGACGCCCGGCTGGGGCTGGGAGGGGGGCCACGGCGCTTTCGCTCGACCGATCCCGCCCGACGGCCTTCACGAACGCCAGCGTCCGCTCCCTGAGCTCAGGCGGCGGTTCGGTCGTGATGACCTCGCGGAGCAACGGCGCCGTGCGGCGAAGCCGCTCGAACTCGGCCGTACAGCCCGGGCAGCCCGCCAGGTGTGATGCAACCGCGCCGGCGTCGGGGGTGTCGCCGGCCGCAAGTCGGTCGAGGCCGGTGGGCTCGACGGCGGCCAGCTCGAGGAGCTCGCGGGCTTCGCGGTGTTCCATCAGGTGCGGTGGCTCCTCATCGATCAGGTCTCCTGTGCCGGAACGGAAATCGCGACCAGCCCGGTTTCCAGTTCAGGTCGATCTCCGATCGCCATGCGCAGCCGGAGCAGCGCGCGGCGTGTTCGGGTCTTGACCGTGCCCAGCGGCCAACCCAGGCGCTGGGCGATCTCCGACTGAGTGAGGTCGTCGCGATAGGCGAGGAGGATCACCGTGCGTTCGACCTCGGGCATCTCGTCGAGGGCCTCGCGCAACGAAGTCCGCAACTCCGCCGCGTCAAGCGAGGCTTCCGGACCGAGCCACGGCCGCGCCCCGCCCATGACCGTGCCCGATGACGCGATTCGCTCGAGCGCTGCGGCGTCCTGTTCGTCCTCGCCCCGTGCGTCCGACAGCGCGATCAGGTTTGGCCGACGGCCGATGGCGCGCAGTCGGTCGACCGCCCGGTTCCGGGCAATCGTGTGCAGCCAGGCCGCGAGCGACCCGCTCGTGGCGTCGTACAGCTCCGCCCGGTTCCACAAGGCGAGGAAGGTCTCCTGAACCACTTCTTCCGCAATCTGCCGATCACTGGTCAGGCGGCTCGCAGTGGCGAAGACGGCGCTGACGTGGCGGTCGTACAGGAGGCCCAGCGCATCTTCCGACCCTGCCGCGACCTCACGGACGAGAGCAGCGTCGTCGGGCGCGCCGTTACCAGCCTCCGTCATCGACTACGTTCCGTGGCCGGTCGCGGTTTTCGGGCAGGGCAGCACGGGCGGAAGCCTACCTCGGCTCCGGCCCCGGGGCCCGAATTGCTACCAGCTGCCCGTCGCTCGAAGGCGAGGCTCCGTTGCCAGTGTCCCGGCGGGGAGGTGCGCCTCGAAGCATTCGACGCCGTCAGTGCCAACCGTGGCGTCGTGACTCGTCCCGGCCGGCAGATCGAGCCGGTCACCGGGCCGCATGCCGAAGGCGTGGCCGCTCTTCGCCACGCCGAAGGTGATCGATCCGCGGCTGACCACGAGCACCTTGTCGTAGCTGTGGCTGTGAGCCGCGTATTCGGCGCCCGGTCCGTTCGACCATGGAGAAGCCTGAAGGCCTTCGCTCGACAGACGCCGCAGGAGGTCGGTTCGCTCGTCGGTCATGCGCCGTCCGGCCCATGCCGATCGCTGGAGGCATCCGCCGTGGTGTCAGGCGGACGACCGAGCAGGTCCGGCGCGGCCGCTCGCCACGCGGCGTCGGCTTCATCCGGGTTCGCCCCGATCGACGCGGCCGCAAGCAGGAACAGGACGACGAACACGGCCCCGATCGCGAGCGACAGCTGGATCGGGTAGCGAAGCCAGACCGTGAAGAGGACCAGGACGAAAAGCCCGCTCAGGACCGCGCCGGCCGCGGATCGCACCTCGAGCTCCCCTGCGCTCTGCTCGCGGCCTACCCGACGGCCACGCCGATGAGGTGGCCGACGACGAACGTCACGGCAGCAGCTGCGGCCCCGATCGCGACCTGACGGGCGCCCGAGAACCAGACGCTTCGGCCGGTCAGCAGGCTCACGCCACTGCCCACCGCGAAGAGCGCGACGGCGCTCAGGATGATCGAGCCTGCGAAGGCGACGGTGCCTGACGCGAGGAGGTACGGGACGACGGGGATCACAGCGCCCACCGCGAACGCGGTGAACGAGCCGCTGGCGGCGCCCCACGGCGATCCGAGCTCGTCGGGATCCAGGCCCAGTTCTTCGCGGATCAGTGTTTCCAGGGCGGCCTCGGGGTTCCGGAAGATCCGCTCCGCGATGCGCGCGGCCTCTTCCTGGGTGAAGCCCTTCGAGCGATAGACCGCGGCAAGCTCGGCCTGCTCCTCCTCCGGCACGGCTTCCAGCTCGGCGCGCTCCAGGGCGATCTGGCGCTCATACAGCTCGCGCTGCGACTTCATCGAGACGTACTCGCCGGCGGCCATGCTGAATGCGCCGGCCAGGAGCCCGGCAATCCCAGCGAGCAGGATCAGACTGCTCTCCGTCGACGCGCCGGCGACGCCCATGACGAGCGAGAGGTTGCTCACGAGCCCGTCGCTGACTCCGAAGATGACGGCCCGCAACGTTCCCGACTGACCGGCGCGATGCCATTGCTCGCGCCGCGCGATGTCGCCGACGCTGCGAACACCGATGATCGCCGCCGGGCCGCCATCCCGTTCGGCGATCGCTTCCGCCGCGGGCCGGCGGGCTCGCTCGGCGTCGAGGTGACGCCAGATCTCGGCGTGCTTTCGCTCGTCGGCCGCGATCGACTGGACCTCGGGCGACGACTGGGCGTCATAGGCGTCTTCCTCGTCGCCCTCCAGCGCACGAACGAGCTCCGACACGGCGTGCGTGCCGAAAACCCTCGCGAGCGTGATGATCAGCCGAACTCGAGGTCGGGGGCCGTCCGCGGGCGGGACCTCGACGCCCTGCTCGCGGAGCTTGTTCGCCCAGACCTCGGCGTGCCGCCGCTCGTTCCCTGCGATCGTGCGGAACGCGGCAGCACGCCGGTCGTCCTTCTCGATGCCGGCGAGCGCGTCATAGAGCACGATCGCGTCGCGCTCGAGCTTCAGGTTGTCGAGGCTCTGCCTCGTGTCGATCGGCAACGGATCCTTCCTGTCCCGCGCGCCCGCAAACGACCTTTATTGGGCAGGCTGCCAGCCAATCCATGCTACCCCGCCGGTGTCGGGAGCCCGGCGGACTACACTCGGCCACGGAAGCTGGAGGGCGTAGCTCGCGATGGGAGCGTCAGCGCCGATTCGCTACCTCTCGGCGGCCGACGTGGAGGCCGCGATGCCGCCCCTGGCGGAGCGGCTGCAGCTCGCTGAGCGGACGATGACGGCGCTGGTCGCCGATGCGGAGCTGCCGCCGAAGATCGGCGTCCATCCGGAGTCGCCCGGCTCGTTCGCCCACGCCATGCCGGCCGCGCTGCGTGCCGGCGGCGGGCCCACAGCTCTGTTGGGGATGAAGTGGGTGACCGGCTACCCGTCCAACAACCAGCTTGGGCTGCCGGCGATCCATGGGCTGGTCCTGCTGAGCGACGCGTCGACTGGAGCCCCGCGCGCGATCCTGGATGCGCGACCGATCACCGCCCAGCGGACGGCCGCCGTTTCGGGTGTGGCGATCGGCCGATTCGCACCCGCCGTATCAGGGCGCTCGGCCCGCGCCGCGCTCATCGGCGCAGGAACGCAGGGCCACAGTCACGTGCCCGTGCTCGGCCACCTGCTGCCCGACGTCGATTTGCGCCTGTACGACCGCCACCCGGACCGCGCCGGAGCCCTCGCCGAGGTTGCGCGGGCTACCCAGGGCATCGGACGCGCCACGGTCGTGGAAACGGCGGAGCGGGCGGTGGCGGACGCGGACGTCGTGGTCACCGCCGTGTCGCTCCACTCCGTGCGCCAGGTCATGACCGAGGACTGGCTGGCGCCCGACAGCCTCGTCGTGCCCATCGACTACGCGACCTTCTGCCACGCCGACGTCGCCCGCAATGCCGCGCTCTTCCTCGTGGACGATCGGGGCCAGTTCCTCAAGAACCGCGACGAGGGCGAGTTCGAGGATTACCCGGACCCCACCGCAACGATCGGCGAGGCGATCCTCGCTGGGACGGCTCGTCCCGAGCACGGGCGAGTGGTGGTCAGCCACCTGGGCGTCGGCCTCGCCGACGTGATCTTCGGTGATGCCATCGTCACGACGGCCGAACGGGCCGCCATCGGGACGCTCCTGCCCTCCTGAGTCCCGCCTGACCCGTCAGCGGCCGGCCGATTACGCTGCGCCGATGAGCGAGCGCAGACCGGACCTGGTCGTCATCGGCGCGGGCACGATGGGAGCCTGGACGGCGCTCTGGGCGCAGCGCGGCGGCCGGCAGACGCTGCTCATCGACGAATACGGCGCCGGGCATCCTCGCGCGACGTCGGGTGACGAAAACCGGATCATCCGCAGCGCGCACGGCCGGGACGCGCTCTACGCTCGCTGGGCGCGGCGCGCGCGGGAGCACTGGATTGCGCTCGGCGACCAGGTCGGCGAGCAGCTCTTCGTGCAGGCGGGCGTGCTCTGGTTCGCGGCGCGCAACGATGGTTTCGAGGCGGACACCGAACACACGCTCACGTCACTCCGGATCCCGGTCGAGCGGCTGACGCCGTCGGAGGCGATCGCCCGCTGGCCGCAAATCAGCATCGCCGGCTTGTCGTTCGTCCTGTTCGAGCCGGAAGCAGGCTTCCTGCTCGCGCGACGCGGCGTCGCCGCCGCCGCCCGGCAGTTCGGCCGGGAGGGCGGCGAGTTCCGACTGGCCGAAGCGCGGCCGGGCCGAGCCGATGGAGACCGGCTCATGGAAGTCGTCGATGGCTCGGGCGACCGGATCGAATCCGATGCCTTCGTGTTCGCGTGTGGCCCGTGGTTGCCCGGCCTGTTCCCGGACCGCCTCGCCGGCCTGATCAAGGTGACCAAGCAGGATGTCCTCTACTTCGGCTCGCCGCCCGGCGATGGCCGCTTCCGTTCGGATCGGCTCCCGGCCTGGGTCGACTACGACGAGGCGTTCTGGGGCGTGCCGGCCCACGAGGAGCGTGGCTTCAAGATCGGGCCGGATGGCGAGGGGCCGCCCTTCGATCCATCAGGCGGTGACCGGATCGTCGACCCCGCGACGATCGCAACGGCACGTCGCTATCTCGCGATCCGCTTCCCTGCCCTCGCCACGCAGCCGGTCGTCGAGACGCGGGTGTGCCAGTACGAGACGACGCCGGACACCAACTTCCTCATCGATCGTCACCCCGAATGGGAGAACGTCTGGCTGGTCGGTGGCGGCTCGGGGCATGGCTTCAAGCACGGCCCGGTGATCGGCGAGTACGTCGTATCCCGCCTCAACGGCACGCGCCCGGGTCCCGACGAAGACCGCTTCGCACTCGGTCCCCGCGCGCCACAGCCCGGCATGCGGACTGGCGGGCATCGACCCGTCGAGGCCTGACGTGGGAGAGCTCCTCCTCGGTTTCGACGTCGGCAGCAACAGCTCGAAGGGCGTGCTGTGCCGGCCTGACGGGACGCTGGTGGCCAAATTGCAGGCCAGCCACGAGATCGAGGTCCCCCGACCCGGCTGGGCTGAGATGGACGCCGACCGCGTCTGGTGGCGGGAGCTGTGCGACGTCGCCCAGGAGCTCAGCGAGAAGGTCCCGGCTGGAGACCGGATCGCCGCCGTTGGCGTCAGCGGACTTGGGCCATGCCTCGTGCCGGTTGATCGCAACGGTCGGCCGCTTCGGCGGGCGATCCTCTATGGCGTCGACACGCGCTCCGTGCCGCAGATCGAGGAGCTCGAACGGCGCTACGGCCGGGAGGAGATCCGCGCCCACGGCGGCAACCGCCTCAGCAGCCAGTCGCTCGGGCCCAAGATCCTGTGGTTCCGCGAGAACGAGCCGGAGCTGGCCCGGCAGGTCAACCGGTTCCTCGGTTCGGCGTCGTACCTGGTCTTCCGGCTGACGGGCGAGGTCGCGCTCGACCGGCACACGGCCTCGAACGCCGGGCCGCTCGTCGACTTCGAGTCGCTGACCTGGAGCGACCGCTTCGCCGAGGGGATCGCCACACCCGCCGAGCTGCCGCCAATCCGCGAGACCACCGAGATCGCCGGGGAGGTCAACGCCGAAGCCTCGGAGGCGACCGGCATTCCCGCGGGCACCCCGGTCACCGTGGGCGGCGCCGACACCATGGCCGAGGCCATCAGCGTCGGCGTCACGAGGCCTGGCGACTTGATGGTGATGTACGGGAGCAGCGGGTTTCTGTTGCTCGTGACAGGCGAACGACGCGACCATCCGGACCTTTGGTCGACAGCTGGAGCTTTCGGAGGCCAGTACGGGCTGTCGGGTGGTCTCGCGACGGCCGGATCGGCGACGGCCTGGTTCCGCGACACGCTGGCCGAGGAGCTGGTCCAGGCGCGCGAGGCCGGCGGCCCGCCCGCCTACGCGGTGCTGGCCGAGGAGGCCGCGAGAGCGCCGATCGGCGCCCACGGCGTACTGTTCCTGCCATACCTGTCAGGCGAGCGAACGCCGCTCTTCGATCCGGAGGCACGCGGCGTCATCACCGGGCTCTCACTCAGTCACACGCGGGCCGATCTCTATCGCGCGCTGCTCGAGGGGGTGGCGTACGCGATCCGGCACAACGTCGACCTGATGCGCGAGTGCGGGGCACCCATTCGACGGGCCATGGCGGTCGGCGGCGGGACGTTGAACCGCCTCTGGCTCCGGATCGTGTCCGACGTGACGGGCATTGCGCAGAGCGTGCCGGCGCAGGCGATCGGTGCGTCCTACGGCGACGCCTTCCTCGCCGGCCTCGCCACCGGCCTGGTGCCCGATGCTGCCGCCCTTCAAACAGACTGGGTGAAGCCGGGCGAAACGATCGAACCTGAACCCACCGCGACGGCGGCATACGAACCGCTCTATGCGGGGTTCCGCTCGCTTTACCTTGAGACGCGCGAGACCGTCCACCGCCTCGCGGAGATCGGCAGCGGCTAGCCCCGGGCTCTCGCTGAGGGGCGGCCGGATCGGAACTCAGCTCGATCGCCAGCGCGTGTAGGTCGGCGGCCAGTCCCCGCGGTGTCGGTACGCGGCGTGGAGCGCGCGATCGACTTCGAACTCGAACAACGACCACTCGCCGAGGACCTTGTTCGGGTACGCCTCGACGACCGTCCGCCGGCGGTCGGGATCGTCGGTCAGTCGGGCTCGACCGGTGACGTAGAACTCGTCGTCCGTGTTCTCCGGCGGCATCGCATGCATTGCGTAGCGCGGATCTCGCCGCAGATCGTCCCGCTTGGGCGACGGCACGAGGAACGCGAAAAGACCGCTGTCGGCGATCAGCATGACGATCGGGTGGAGTCGCGGACCGCCATCCGCGCGAACGGTTGCGAGGAATGCGAGCCCCACGCCATACGTGTAGAAGAGGATCCGCCCGGCTTCCGCCAGCTTCGGTTCCGCCTCCGCGAACTGTCCCCAGGTCGCCATGTCTCAGCCCTCCCATCGCTCCTCGCGACTCCTCGTATCGGGGGAGTATCGAAGGCACGAGCCGAAACCGCCGAAACCGGCTATTCGTTCACCGGCAGGGGTCCGTCGGGGATGTCGATGAATACGCGGCCGTTCTCGAGGACGACGGCATAGCGCATGATCGGCAGCTCGGCCGGCGGATCCAGCGGCTCGCCCGTTTCGAGATCGAACCTCGAGAGGTGCAGCGCGCAGGTCAGCGAATCGCGCGTCAGGAAGCCCTTGTCGAGCTCGAAGTACTCGTGGCTGCAAATGCCCTGGAAGGCGCGAATATCGCCGTCGAGGTTGACGACCAGCACGGAATCCACGCCATCGACCCAGGCCATCTTCATCGTGCCGGGCGGCACCTCGTCGACACCCAGGAGGTCGACGCGCCTCACGCTGCGGCGGAGGTGGCGGCCGCGGCCTCCCACTTCGCGTCGAGCAGCTCACGCAGTCGATCTTGCGCCTCGGCCAGGGGAACGCGCGCGACGACCGGTTCCAGGAAACCGAGCACGATGAACTTGCGCGCCTGGTCAGGCGGAATGCCCCGGCTCTCGAGGTAGAAGAGCTGCAGCTCATCGATCGGGCCGACGGACGAGGAATGCATCGCGCGACGGCAATCCGGCTGGTCGATCTCGAGGCTCGGGATCGCAACGGCTCGGGTGCGGCGCGAGAGGTTCATCCCGAACTCGCCCAGGAAGCTGTCCGTGCCGACCGCGCTCTTCTCGATCGTGATCAGGCCCTTCATGTAGGAGCGCGCGCTCCCGTGCAGCGCGCCTTTCGAAAGCAGGTTGCCGGTGGTGTCGCGTCCGATGTGGCGCGTGTAGGACGTCAGGTCGAACACCTGGTCTTCCGAACCGAACACGATCTCGACCTGCTCAACCGACGACCGGTCGCCCTC
>DASXSA010000274.1:0-7171 GCA_036506235.1 Candidatus Limnocylindrales bacterium
CGGCCCTGGAAGAAGTCCTCCAGGCGGTGGCCGTTCCGCCGGCCAGCTGAGCCGAGCGGGTTCGCAGGGCGCGATGTCGCTCGGACCGCAGGGTGCCGTCGGGCTGTTCCTCGTGATCGGAGGCGGCCTGCTCGGAGCACCGCTCGTCGTCGTGCTCGGTCTCTGCGCGACCGGGTTCGACCTTGCTCGCGGCGTCTGGCGCCAGCGTGGCCTGGTCGGGCTCGTGTACGAGCGACGTCTCGGCCGCCGCGAATGCGTCGTGGGTGATGCCGTCCCGCTGACGATCAGCGTCTGGAACCGCAAGGCCCTCCCCCTCCCGTGGGTGCGCGCCGAGGACCAGGCCACGGAGGGCATCCACGTGCGCGAGCGATCGCTCGTGCGGGGCGAGGAGTTCGGCCTCGCGCTGGTGAACGCGTGGACGCTCGCCCCCTATGAGCGGGTCGTCCGCCACTTCACGCTGGTTGCCGAGCGACGCGGGGTTCACAAGCTCGGGCCGGTCCGCCTCGACGTCGGAGACCTGTTCGCCGGGAGTGCGGGCATCGTCGAGATCGAGCAGCACGACCGCTGGATCGTCCGCCCACGCAGCGTGCCGGTGCACGGCGTCATGGTCCGTGAGCGCTGGGCCGGCGACGAGCGAGCCCGCCGCGGACTCCTCGAGCAGCCGATCAGCTACGCCGGCGTTCGCGACTATGTGCCCGGCGACCCGGTCCGGCGCATTCACGTGCGCACCTCTGCCCGCCTTGGACACGCGGTTGTCAAGCGCTTCGATCCCGCACGCGAACGCGAGGTGCTCCTGGCGCTCGACATCCAGACGCTGCCCGGCCCCGCCTGGGCGACCGCCTACGACGACGATCTCGTCGAGGGGTTGTGCGTGACCGCCGCGTCGGTTGCACGTCGCCTGCGCGAGGACGGCGCGGCGTTCGGTCTGGCTGCCGCCGCCTGGTCGGGGTCGCCGCGATCCATTGCCTTCCTGGGCCCCTCGGAATCGGTGTCGCAGCTCGAGCGAACGCTGGACCTGCTCGCGCGCCTGTCGTCGTTTCCCTCGGGTCCGTTCCCACGACTGCTGAGCCGCCTGCCACGGCACCTTCGCCCGGGCGCGACGGTGCTGATCCTGACCGCCAGGGACCCTGGGCCCTTCCTTCCGGCGATCCGTCGGCTGACCAACCTCGGTTACCCGGTAACCGTTCTGCTGCATGGCGAGCGCGCCGAAGCCGCCGCGCCACCCGGCCGTCGGCTGGCAGCCGGTGTACCGGTCAGGATTGCCCGGCTGGACGGACCCTGGCCGACGGCCTCCGCGGTGGCAATCCAGTGACGATCGAACAGCCGGCCGCCGGGACCAGCGTGCCCGACCGTCGAGCACGATCACGCCAGCTCGTCCTGCGCCTGACCGACGCGCTCGTGCCGCTCCTCGCGCTGCTGGCTGAAGGGGCCTGGATCGCCGTCGCGGCGGCATTCCTGCAGGCGGCCGCGCACGAACCGGCCTGGCTGGGCCCGCTCGGATATGCGCTCTTCGCGGCGCTCGGCTGGCTCGTCGCCCGTCGGTTCGGCACGAGCTGGCGGTTTGCGTCCGCCGCTCCGCTGCTCGTGGTCGCGGGCGCGCTGCTCGGCTGGCTCGCGTCGCCCCAGGTGCCGCCGGAGCTTGTGGCCGGGCGGCTCGACGGCGCACTGGCGCAGCATCCAGCGGGCTGGCTCGCCGGCCTCGCCATACTGCGCGGGGGCGCTCACGCCCGGTCGCCGTCATCCGAAGCTGCGCTCGGCTCACTCGTCGCGGTCGCAACGCCAGCCCTGGCGATTCCGCTGCTCGTTGGCGGGTTCATCCCGGAACCCGGCCGGCAGGCATTCCTCGAACAGGCGACGCCGGCGACGGTCGTGTTTCTCGCCTCGGCCACGATCGGCCTGGCGATCACCCGGATGGCCTCGATCGGCAACCTGTCCGGCTTTGACTGGCGGCGAAACCGCGCCTGGTTGGTTGTGCTTTCGCTGCTAGTCGGCGTGGTGGCACTCGTGGCCGTGCCGTCGTCCGGCGCGGTGGCGCTCGCGGTCCAGGTCCTCGTCGGCGTGCTGCTCGTGCCGGTCTTCGTCCTGGGCCTGATCGCCTCGGTCGTGCGCATCACCCGCAGAACGCTGGTCAACCTGGGGATCATCCTCGCGATGGGCGTCGGCCTGCTGATCCTCGTCCAGCCGGACACCATCAGGCCCATCAACATCGGCATCGGGACGGCGGGTGGCCAGGGCCCGACCGAGGCCAGCGGGATCTACCTCCTGATGGGCGTCGCGCTGCTGATCGGCCTCGCGCTCGTGGTCGTCCTGCTCGTGTGGCTCTGGACCCACCAGGCCCCTGCCCGCGGCGACGGGGACGTGCGCGAGGAACGAACGATCGATCGGGGAGAAGATGCGATCCCGGCTCGCTGGCGCCGGCGCGCGGGCGGACGGAGGAGCGCGCGAGCGAGCGATCCGACGTCGGCGGCCGCGGCGTACCTGGCCTTGCTGGGCGACCTCGAGCCGGTCGAAGCCGTCCGGCGCGAGCCCGGCGAAACACCGACCGGTCACGCGCGCCGGCTCAGGGCATCAGGACTTGGGACGGTGGGCCTGGAGTTGCTTGCGGCCGACTACCAGCTCGAGCGCTGGGCCGAGCGCGCCCTCAGCCCCGCCGAGGAACGCCGTGGAATCGCGCGCTGGCGGCGCCTGCGGAGGCAGCTCGCCCGTCCCGGGCGCGAAGGTGGGGCGGGGCATCGCTGGTAGACTGCGCCGGTGGAAGTCCGTGGGAGCAGCTCCTCTGCTGCGCGATGCACTTCCTGACCGGGGCATCGGCTCACTGAGCGAATCGCGATTCACCGTCCGCCTCACGCCTCGCGGCGGATCCGACCATGTCGAAGGCGTGGTCGAGGGTGAGCTGAAGGCGCGGGTCTCGGCGCCGGCGGTCGGCGGGGCGGCCAACCAGGCGCTCGTCCGCCTGATCGCCTCGGAGCTCGAGATCTCGCGCAGCGCCGTGCGCCTCGTGGCAGGCGCGGCAGGCCGCCGAAAGCTGATCGTGGTCGAGGGCGTCGACTCGGACCGACTCGTCTCGAGGTGGCCGGGCCTCAGGGTCTGACCCGTATAATTCCGCCCGTCCCGACCCCCGGCGCGGCGGTCTCGTGGGCGATTAGCTCAGCTGGTCAGAGCACGCGGTTCACATCCGCGGGGTCACTGGTTCGAGTCCAGTATCGCCCACCATCCCGGGTGCCATTTCGTGGCCCCCACATGGGCGTCATGCCCGAGCGGGGCTGACCTCGCCTTCCGTGAGGCGCGCCCGGACTTCACCGATCTGCACTCGGGAGACACCGGCCCCCAGCAGGTAGGGTTCGACCCCGCCAAACGTGCGGTCGATGTGCTCGAGCGTGTCGATGATCCGCTCGCGATCGCCGACGATCGCCGCGGCACGCCTGGCTCGCTCTTCATCGTCCGGCGCTTCCTCGACCCATGCCTCGTGCACCGGCCGCAGGTTCTCGTTGCTGAGCGCGTAGTCGTCCGCGATCACCTCGCGCGGCACGCCGGCGAGCTCGAGCAGGATCGCCGCCAGGATTCCCGTGCGGTCCTTGCCGGCCTGGCAGTGGAACAGCACCGGCGCCTCGGCGTCGGCCACTGTCTGGACGAGCCGGCCGATCTCGTCCCGGCGTAGCTCGACGATGCCGCGGTAGATCGCGCGGCCGTCACCGAGGCCGGAGAGCACCGCCTCCGTCTCGTCGCTGACCATCGGCTGGTGGATGTAGCGGACCGCGTGCTCGTCGGCGACCGTCGACTCGAGCGAGAAGGGGTTCGGGTCGCTCGTGATCTCGTCGTCGCGCCGGAGATCGACGATGGTCCGCACGCCGTAGTCGATGAGCGCCTGCCTTCCCTCGGCCGTCAGCCGGCCGAGCGTATCGGCCCGAACGAACGCGCTCGCGCGCGTGCGCCGCCCGTCGAGGCCGACGGGCAGTCCGCCCAGGTCGCGGACGTTGTAGCAGTCCGCCCAGGGCAGCGCGGCGGTGAGCGGCGCTTCCCGGTTCGCGGCCTCAGGCAACGGCTGTTCCGGCGAGACGGCGAAGGACGGCAGGCAGGATGCCGCCGTGGCGGTAGTAGTCGACGTCGACGCGACCGTCCAGCCGCGCGACGGCCTTGAACGTCCGCTCGCGGCTCGCCTGGTCGTCGCGGGCGGCGACGGTCACGAGCTGGCGCGGGCTGATGCCGTCCGACAGGCCGTGGATGGTGTACGACTCGCGCCCGCTCAGGCCGAGCGAGGCCGCGCTCTCCCCGGGCTGGAACTGGAGCGGCAGCACGCCCATGCCGACGAGGTTGGACCGGTGGATCCGCTCGAACGACTCGGCGAGCACCGCGCGGATGCCCAGCAGTGCCGGTCCCTTCGCCGCCCAGTCGCGCGACGAGCCGGAGCCGTACTCCTTGCCGGCGATGACCAGGAGCGGCACGCCTTCCGACGCATAGCGCATGGCCGCGTCGTACAGGAACTGCTCTTCGCCGTCCGGAAGATGGACGGTGTACGGACCTTCGCGGCCCTCCACGAGCTGGTTTCGCAACCGGATATTGCCGAATGTGCCGCGGATCATGACCTCGTGGTGGCCCCGCCTGGCGCCGTAGGAGTTGAACTCGAGCGGTCCGATGCCGTGGGCCTGGAGCCATTGGCCCGCAGGCGACCATGGCGCAATCGAGCCGGCCGGCGAGATGTGGTCGGTGGTGACCGAGTCGCCCAGAACGGCGAGCACGCGGGCGCCCTCGATGTCGCCGGGCGCCGGCGGCCGTGGACCGATGCCCTCCAGGAACGGCGGCCGGGCGATGTATGTCGACGCCGTGTCCCACACATAACGGTCACCGGGCGGAATCGATAGGGCGCGCCAGCGGTCGTCGCCTTCGAACACGACCGAGTAGGTGCGCTCGAACAGCTCCGGGTCGATCGCGTCGCCGATCACCTGCCGGATCTCCGCGGACGAGGGCCACAGATCGGAGAGATACACGTCGCGCCCGTCATCAGCCGTCCCGAGGGGCTCGCTGGTCAGGTCGATGTCGACGCGCCCCGCAAGCGCGAACGCGACGACGAGTGGCGGCGAGGCCAGGTACGACGCGCGCGCCAGCGGGTGGATCCGGCCCTCGAAGTTGCGGTTGCCTGACAGAACCGCCGCGACGATCAGGTCGTTCTTCTCGATCGCCTCGCGCATCGCGTCGTCCAGCGGTCCCGAGTTGCCGATGCAGGTCGTGCAGCCGTAGCCGGCGAGGGCGAAGCCGAGCTGCTCGAGCGGAGCCATCAGGCCAGCCGACTCGAGGTAGCCGGTGACGGCCTTCGAGCCCGGCGCCAGGGAGGTCTTGACCGTCGGCGACACGCGCATGCCGCGCGCGACGGCGTTCCGGGCGAGCAGACCGGCGCCGATCATGACCGTCGGGTTCGAGGTGTTCGTGCACGACGTGATCGCCGCGATCGCGACGGAGCCCGACTGGACGACCGCCCGTTGTCCACTGATGGCGATCTCGACCGGTCGGTACCGGCGAGCGTCGATCGGTCCCTCCTCGACCTGCGGCACGGCCACGGGCGGTTCGTCGTCCGCGCCGGGTTGTGCCCCCTGGAACGACGCCGGGTCACTGGCCGGGAACGACTCGGCGGACGCTTCCTCCACCCTGCCGGTCGGGGCGGGAGGCTCCTGCATGAGCGGAGCGGCCCCGATCGCCTCGAGGCCGTCGGGGTAGATGGAGCGGAAGTTCTGGCGCAGGGCGCGGAGCGGGACGCGGTCCTGCGGACGGCGTGGCCCGGCCACCGACGGCTCGACCGTGCCCAGGTCGAGCTCGAGCGTCGCATCGAACTCGGGGCCCGCCCCCGGGTCACGCCAGAGGCCCTGCGCACGTGCGTAGCGCTCTACGAGGTCGACCAGTTCCGGTGGGCGCGCAGTGAGTCGCAGGTACGCGAGCGTCTCGTCGTCGATCGGGAAGAGCGTGGCGGTCGCCCCGAACTCGGGGCTCATGTTGGAGATCGTCGCGCGGTCCGCGAGTGCGAGGCCCGCCAGGCCGTCACCGGCGAACTCGACGAACGCGCCCACGACGCCGAACGACCGCAGCATCTCCGTCACCACGAGGACGAGGTCCGTCGCGGTCGAGCCGGAGGGCAGCTCGCCGGTCAGGCGAACGCCCACGATCCGTGGCATCGGCTGGTAGAGGGGCTGTCCGAGCAGGACGGCCTCCGCCTCGATGCCGCCCACGCCGTAGCCCAGCACGCCGAGGCCGTTGATCATCGTGGTGTGCGAGTCGGTTCCCACCAGCGTGTCGGGAAACGCGACGCGGGTGCCATCTGCGTCGCGGGTCGCCACGACCGTGGCCAGGTACTCGAGGTTGACCTGGTGCACGATCCCCGTGCCGGGTGGCACGACGCGCAGCCCGTCGAACGCCGTCTGCGCCCAGCGCAGCAGCTGGTAGCGCTCCGTATTGCGCTCGTACTCGCGGGCGACGTTATAGAGGAACGCCTGCGGGGTGCCGTACATGTCGACCTGTACGGAGTGGTCGATGACCAGGTCGGCGGGCACCAGCGGGTTGACCTTGCCCGGGTCGCCCCCGAGCTCGGCCATCGCGTCCCGCATCGCGGCAAGATCCACGACGGCAGGCACGCCGGTGAAGTCCTGGAGGATCACCCGCGCGGGCATGAACGGGATCTCGGCCTCCGCTGCCTGTCCCGGCCGCCATGAGCACAGCGTCTCGACCGCGTCGACCCCGACCGCCACGCTGCCGGCGTTGCGCAGCGCGTTCTCGAGGAGGATCTTCAGGGTGACCGGCGCGCCCTTGAGGTCGACACGATCCGCGAGCACCGACAGCCGATAGTAGTCCGGCAGGCCGGGTCCCAGCGAAGCCCGGGCGCTCAATGGGTCGCTTGGTGGCACGCATCCTCCCGTGCTGGGGGTCGATACACTCGGTCGGTGCAAGAGTACCGCGGGGTCCGTCGAGCAGGGCTCGAACGGCAGCCGGCGCAGGTAACGGACCGGTGAGGGCGTGGCGGGAAGGCCAGCGTGAGGCATCCGAGTCACTCGATTCACCCGATTCGCGCCCTTTGCGCGCCGCCGATCGCACGCTCGACCTCGACAGCTCCACCCTCGCCGACATCCAGGCCGCCGGCATCGACCTCGATCCGGGCGGCCCCCGCCCCGATCACGACCCCAACGAGCTG
>DASXSA010000275.1:0-7761 GCA_036506235.1 Candidatus Limnocylindrales bacterium
TGACGACGGAGATCGTCTGCACCGAGGCGGGCTTCGGCGCCGACATGGGCGCCGAAAAGTTCTTCGACATCAAGTGCCGGGCGAGCGGTCTGCGGCCCGACGCCGCCGTACTGGTCGCAACGATTCGGGCGCTGAAGGTCCATGGGGGTGTCGGCAAGATCGTCGCGGGCAAGCCGCTCGACCCGGTCCTGCACGAAGAGAACGTCGCCGCCGTGACCGCAGGCTCGGCGAACATGGCCAAGCAGATCGAGAACGTGCTCACCTTCGGGGTGCCGGTCGTCGTCGCGGTGAACGCCTTTCCGACCGACACGCCCGGCGAGATCGCCGCTGCTCAGGAAGCAGCCCTTGCCGCCGGCGCTCGCGCCGCGGTGGTCAGCCGTCACTACACGGATGGCGGCCACGGGGCGGAGGAGCTCGCGGAGGCGGTCTGGTCGGTGGCGGAGGAAGGTGCCCCGGGATTCCACTTCCTGTACGCGGACGATGTCCCGCTCCGCGACAAGATCGAGATGATCGCGCTGCGGATCTACGGCGCCGCGGGCGTCGACGAGCTTCCAGCGGCGACCCGGGCGCTGGCGCTCTGCGAAGCCTTGGGCTACGCCCGGCTGCCGGTGTGCATGGCGAAGACCCAGTACTCGCTCAGCCACGATCCGTCCCTGCGCGGCCGACCGACCGGTTTCCGGATCCCCATCCGCGATGTCCAGCTGTCGGCCGGCGCCGGCTTCGTCACGCCGCTGCTCGGCGAGATGCGGACGATGCCGGGGCTTCCGTCGCGGCCGGGTGGGGAGAACATCGACATCGACGCCGACGGCGAGATCGTCGGGCTGTTCTAGGGGGCGGACGGAGTGCCAGAATGCCGACAGAGGTGAGCACGCAATGAGCGCGACGGAATCGCACGACGAGCCCAGTTCGAACGCGGACGACGCCCACGCCGACCGCCATTCGCAGGCCGACGCGCACGGCCAAGCCGCCGCCCACGGCCATGAGCACCCCGATGAGGAAATGCTCGGTCCGATTGACGTCGTCGCCTGGAGCGCGGGGATTGCCGGAGTGGCGATCGGGCTCGTCATGTGGCTCTGCTTCGTCATGGCGACCAGCGTCGCCGGCGCCAGCTGATCGACCCAACAGCGAAACCGGAGTCGCGTCGTGCTCACGCTCGTCCTCACGAGGCATGGGCTGACGCCCCGGTCGAAGCCCGAGCAGCACCTCGGCCAGAAGATCGACATCGGGCTGTCGGACGAGGGCCGGGCGCAGGCGGAAGCGCTTGCCAGGCGCCTCACCGGCATCGAGATGTGGAAGATCGTGTCGAGTCCGCTGGTCCGGGCCCGTCAGACCGCCGAGATCGTGGCCGGAGGCCGAACGATCGACATTGATGCCCGCCTCGCCGAGATGGACTACGGCCGCTGGGAAGGGATGACCTACGAGCAGATCGAGGAGCTGGACGCGCAGGAGCGACGCAGTTGGGAGGAGGATCCCGCGACGCGAGCCTGCCCGGGCGGTGAGTCGGGAAATGACGTGGCGCGGCGCGTTCGCGCGTTCCTCGGGGAGCTGCTGGAAGACCACGTGGCGCGACATGGATCGTCGGACGCCACGGAGTGGCCGGTCCTGGCGGTTGCCCACAGCAGCACGAACCGGATCCTCATGTGCGTCGCGCTCGACCTGCCGGTGCGCGAGTTCCGGCAGCGCTTCTCGCAGGGCCAGGTGAATCTCACCGTTCTGCGCTTCGAGCACGGCGATGGACCCGCCGACGCGCGTCTCGTGTTGGCCAACGACCTGGCGCACGTACGACCGGCAGGAGCGACGCCCTGGGAGTGAGGGTCGAGTCACTCGCGACACTCGACCAGGACGGTGCGCTCCTGTTCACGACGCGCATCGTCCGGATGTTCGGGTACGGCTTCCTGGCGGTCATCCTCGCCCTGTACCTGGACGCGCTCGGCTTCGACGGCGCTCAGATCGGGTTGCTGCTGAGCCTGACCCTGATCGGCGACACGATCATCTCGCTGTGGCTCACGACCCACGCCGATCGGCTCGGCAGGCGGCGGGTCCTGTCGGTCGGCGCCCTGCTGATGTTGGCGGCCGGCCTCGGCTTCGTGGCGACCAGGGAATTCGGGCTGCTCGTCCTCACTGCGACCGTCGGGGTCATCAGCCCGTCGGG
This sequence comes from Candidatus Limnocylindrales bacterium, assembly GCA_036506235.1. Taxonomy (GTDB): domain Bacteria; phylum Chloroflexota; class Limnocylindria; order Limnocylindrales; family CSP1-4; genus CF-16. Next base: position 2,153 of record DASXSA010000275.1, read on the forward strand.
CAACGAGGTCGGGCCGTTCCTGGCGATCGAGCAGGCGTCACTCGCGCAGACGATCCCCGAGCGTCAGCGCACGGCTGTCTTCGCCTGGTACAACCTCGCAGGCTCCGTCGCGACCGCGGTCGGGTCGCTGGCGGCGGGATTGCTGGCGTCCGCGCTGCAGTCCCGCGGCGTACCCGCGATCGACAGCTATCGCACGATCGTCGTCGGCTACGCCGCTCTCGGGGCTGCGCTGGCACTTGGGTTCAGCCGGGTATCGGACAGGGTCGAGGTACCCGCGGAGGCTCGATCGCCGCTGGCCGGGCGCTTCGGGCTTCACCGGTCGCGCGACGTCGTCTTGCGGCTGTCGGCGCTGTTCTCACTGGATGCCTTCGCCGGCGGTCTCGTCACCCAGAGCCTGCTCGCCTACTGGTTCCACCTGCGGTTCGGGGCGGACCCCGCACTGCTCGGTGCGATCTTCTTCGGCGCGAACCTCCTGGCCGCGGTCTCCGCGCTGTCGGCCGCCCGCCTTGCGGCGCGCATCGGCCTGATCAACACGATGGTGTTCACGCACTTGCCGTCGAACGTGCTGCTGATCCTCGTGCCGTTCATGCCGACGCTGCCACTGGCGATCCTCGTGCTGCTGGCCCGCTTCAGCATCAGCCAGATGGACGTGCCGACGCGGCAGTCCTACACGATCTCGGTCGTCGACCCGGACGAGCGCTCGGCGGCGGCCGGCGTGACCGGGATCGCTCGGACGACCGGAGCGGCGGTCTCGCCGATCGTGGCCGCGCCGATGGTCACGATGCCGGAGCTCGCCTCCCTGCCGTTCATCCTGGGAGGCGGCCTCAAGATCGTCTACGACCTGATCCTGTACCGGCTCTTTCGGTCCGCCCCCGCTCCGGGTGAACGGCCACGCGGCGAGAAGAGCGCCTGAGCTGGACGCTTAGGCGGTCCGGCGCCTGCCGGGCATGCCGAGTCGCCACCAGACGAACAGGGCGATCGCGCCGATCACGACCACGGCTACCAGCAGGTCGAATGGCTGGAGCGCGTGCCGGATGTCCTGCCAGCGCTCGCCCAGGGTCACGCCCGCATAGACCAGGGCCGCGGACCACAGGAAGGCACCCGCGGTCGAGTAGGCGACGAACTGGGGGAGCGGCATCCGCGCCACGCCCGCCGGGAAACTGATGAACGTGCGCACGATCGGCAGCAGGCGGCTGAAGAAGGCGGTGGCCGAGCCGTAGCGCTCGAAGAACCGTTCGGCCAGCTCGAGCTCGTGTGGCCGGATCAACAGGTACCTGCCATATCGCTCGAGGAACGGCCGTCCGCCCCACGCCCCGATGGCGTACCCGATCAGCGACCCCACCGTGTTCCCGATCGTGCCCACCACGACCACGATCCAGAAGTTCCAGGGCGCACCCGACAACCGCTCGACCTGCGTCGGGTCCGAGACGAGAAATCCCGCGTACGGGAGGATCAGTTCGGAGGGGAGCGGGATCATCGCGGACTCGATCGCCATGGCGATCATCACGCCGATGTAGCCAACGGCACCGTACAGGCTGTTCAGGAACGGGATGACGACCGCGTCGATGAACGCAAGCACGGCGGCGAAGCATACCCGAGGGGTTGAGCCCCTATTCTCCGCTCGTGACTGAGGGGAGCATCACCCTGACCGGGTCCGAGCTGACGATCGAGCAGGTCGAGCTGGTCGCCCGCCACGCTGTGCGGGCCGCCCTCGACGAGGAGGCACGCGCGGCAATGGACCGCTCGCGCGCCGTCGTTGCTCGCCTTGTCGAAGCAGGCGAGGTCGTGTACGGCGTGACGACCGGCTTCGGAGATCTCGCCACCACGTTCGTCGAGCCGGCCCAGACCGCCCGGCTCCAGGAAAACCTCCTGAAGAGCCACGCGGTCGGGGTTGGGCCGGCGTTCCCGCGGGAGGTCGTCCGGGCGATGCTCCTTCTGCGGGCCAACACCCTCGCCCTCGGCTACTCCGGTTGTCGGCCCCTCATCGTCGATCTGCTCCTCGCATTCCTCGCCGAGGGCCTCCATCCGGTGGTCCCGCAGCAGGGCAGCGTGGGCGCGTCGGGCGACCTGGCGCCGCTGGCACACCTTGCGCTGCCGCTCATCGGACGGGGTGAGGTCGAGCTCGAGGGCAGGCGCCTGCCGTCGCTGGTCGGGCTCCGGGAAGTTGGCCTGGAGCCGCTGGCTCTCGAGGCCAAGGAGGGCCTGGCGCTTCTCAACGGCACCCAGATGATGTCGGCGATCGGCGCACTGCTAATCGCCGACTCCGATCGGCTGACGAAGACCGCAAGCGTCGTCGCGGCGATGAGCGTCGAGGCGCTGCTCGGGACGGACGTTGCGTTCACGGCTGCCTACCACCGCGCGCGACCCCACCCCGGCCAGGCGGCCGTCGCCGCCGAGATGCGAGCCCTACTCTCTGGATCCACCCTCCAGCAGAGCCATCACGCCGATGCCCACAAGGTCCAGGACCCGTACTCGCTCCGCTGCGTCCCGCAGGTACACGGCGCGGTCCGCGACGCCCTCGACTACCTCCGCCGTGTCCTGCTGGTCGAGATCAACGCCGCGACCGACAACCCGCTCGTGTTCGCGGACGGGGCCGTCGCCTCAACGGAAGCGGTGGCAACCGGCGGCGGTCAGGTGGTCAGTGGCGGCAACTTCCACGGCGAGCCGGTGGCCCTGGCGCTCGACTTCGCCAAGCTGGCGATCGCGGAGCTTGGCTCGATCAGCGAGCGACGGACCGCGCTGATGGTCGACCCGCGCCTGAACGGCGGGCTGCCAGCCTTCCTCGTGCCGGAGCCGGGTCTCGACTCGGGGATGATGCTCTACCAGTACACGGCGGCGGGGCTCGTGTCCGAGAACAAGGTGCTCGCCCACCCGGCGTCCGTCGACTCGATCCCCACGAGCGCCAACCAGGAGGACCACGTCTCGATGGGCTCGATCGCCGCGAGGCACGCACGCGCGGTGCTCGAGAACGTCGAGCACGTCCTCGCGATCGAGCTCCTCGTCGCGGCCCAGGCACTCGACTTGCGGCTCGCCCGCGTCCCGGACGCGCAGCCCGGCACCGGGGTCCGGGAGGCCCTCGCCCGGGTTCGCCGTCGTGTGCCCTTCCTGGCCGCGGACCGCGAACCGGGACCCGACCTCGCCGCGGCGGGCGAACTCGTCCGGTCGGGCGTCCTCGTGGACATCCTCGGCGCCGCGGAGGCCGCGTAGACTCCGGAAATGGCCGCGATCCGGATCGTCGACGTCACCGACGAGGCGAGCTTCGGCCTCGTACCGCCGTGCGCGGACCCGCGCTTCGACCACCGAACCTGTGACTACTGGGAGGACGCCGACCGGGGCTCGAAGTCGAGCCGTCCCGGCTGGCTGAAGGCCTCCGACACGTCGGGGCAATTGGCGTCCCGCAAGCCCAGCCTGGCCGACAACCCCTTCGCTCCGGTCGAGCGCACGGCCTTCAATCCGTTCGCCCCAGCCGAGGATCGCCCGCGGTTCGCCGACCCCTTCGCCGACGAGGACGAAGCGCCGATCGACAATCCCTTTGCGCCGCGGCGCCAGGCGAGACCGTCCGTTGCGGGCGACGCCCCACGCAAGCTCCAGATGCTGGGACGAGGCCTGGCCGTGTTCGGCAGCTACGCCAAGGCCATGCTGGTGGACGAGCAGCCGGTGGGCTACATCCAGTTCGGGCCGCTATCGGCCTACCCGCGCGCGCTTCGGCTGCGCGAGCTCTATCCGCAGCTGCCCGAGTCGCCGCTCCCCGCGGTCATCACCTGCATCGCGACCATCGCCGAATCACGGCACCAGGGATACGCGCTCCGCCTGGTCGAGGCAGTCTGCGAGGACCTCGCCGCGCGCGGGTTCGCGGCAATTGAAGCCTACCCGGAGGTCGGCGCCGACCCCGATGCCACCAGCGCCGCCACGCCCGAATTCTGGCTACGCGCAAGGTTCACTCTGGTGATCGACGACGAGCGCTTTCCGGTGCTCCGGCGAGAGCTCGACTGAGACGTTACGCTCACGACTGCGCCGATCCGAAGGAGCGACCTCACCGGCAAGGAGGCTCTGGTGGCAAGCATCCAGGCGCTCGGGAATGTCACCAAGGTCCGGGGGGCCCTCATCTTCGTCGAGGACATCGAGCGGGAGCTCATGTTCTACCGCGACGTGGTCGGCCTGCGCCTGCTGTATCGCACCCCGCGCTTCGTCCGCTTCGATGCGACGCAGGGAACGAGCCTCGCCCTGATCGCCGGCGGCGATGCGAGCCCCGAGCCGAAGGACTTCCGGCGGGGCGGCGTAGTGCCGGAGATCATCGTCGACAACCTGGAGCTGGCGATGCGCCGATTGGCAAGCGCGAACGTCCGGCACGAAGACGTCGTGCGTACCGCGTGGGGCCAGTTCTGCTTCTTCTGGGACCCGGAAGGGAATCCGCTCCAGTTCTACGAATCGGCCTTCGTCCGGCCAGACGCCGACCCGGAGCGAACGACCGCGTGACGATCGGGCGCGGGCTTGCGCCCCCGGCTGCTCGCGGCCTGGCCGTCACCCTGCTGACGATTCTGCTGCTGGCCACTGTTGGCTGCTCCCAGGCACCGACCGCGACACCAACCCCGACGGGCATCACCGGCTCGCTTCCGCCGCCGGCCACCGGGACGCCGGCACCGTCACCCTCGCCGTCGAGCGGCTCGCCCGGGTCGTCGGCTTCGCCTGCCTCGAGCGGGGCATCCGCAATCCGCATCGACCCGAGCCTGCTCGCGATCCTGCCCACCGCCGTTGGAGGCGCGACGCTCATTGAGTCTCCGGAGACCGAGGGCCCTTCGGCAGCCGACCGCGCGCTCGCCGTCAGCGTCGACCGCCTCGTGACAGCCTTTGCGAGCTCTCCCAACGGGTCGGACTTCGCGCTGGCGTGGGTCGTCGCCCTGAAGACCGGCGCGTTCAGCGACCGGTTCTACGCCGACTGGCGCGACACTTTCAACCAGGGCGCCTGCTCGCAGGCCGGCGGAGTGACCGGCAGCGCCGAGTCCACGATCGCCGGCCGAGCGGTATTCATCGGTCGCTGCGCCGGCGGCCTGCTCACATACCACGCATACCTGCCCGGTGGGAACTTCATCGTGTCGGTGTCCTCGCTGGGCGCGAAGCGGTTCGGCGACCAGGTCATCCGGGGCCTTCGCGGAACGTGAGCAAGAGCGACACGGCCGCGACCGCCTCCAACGCCCCGCGCCGGGGGCCTCGGACGGTTCGCGCCCCGCGGGGAAACGAGCTGTCGTGCCGCGGTTGGCAGCAGGAAGCAGCTCTCCGGATGCTGATGAACAACCTCGATCCGGAGGTCGCCGAACGGCCCGCGGACCTCGTCGTGTACGGCGGCACGGGTCGCGCCGCGCGCAGCTGGCAGGCGTTCGACGCGATCGTCCGTGAGCTTCGCCGGCTGGAGGATGACGAGACACTCCTGGTCCAGAGCGGCAAGCCGGTCGGCGTGTTCCGGACGAGCGAGTGGTCGCCGCGGGTGCTGATCGCGAACTCCAACCTCGTCGGACGGTGGGCGAACTGGGAAACGTTCCGTGAGCTCGAGCGGGCGGGCCTGACGATGTACGGGCAGATGACGGCCGGCTCGTGGATCTACATCGGGACGC
>DASXSA010000276.1:0-12577 GCA_036506235.1 Candidatus Limnocylindrales bacterium
CGAGCGTCAGGACGGCAACGACCGCCCGCGCCCATCGCGCGTCGTGTCCACTGTCCGCCAGGGCCATTCCGAACCGGGTGCCATAACCGGCCAGGAACACCACCTCGTGCGCCAGCACCAGCGTGACGCTGGCAAGTGCGACCCAGGCAAGCACGGCTCGCGAGCGGAGCATGGGTGAACTCTACTGGCAGTTCGCCCGGAGGCCACCCGTACGATCGCCTCGCGTGCGCGATCCTCCACCAAAAGTGACGGCCGCGGGATCGGCGGCTGTCGACGTTCGCGTCAGTTGCCGGGCTGGGCCGCTCCCTCCAGCGAGTACCCTCGCAATGCGGCCTGAACCTCGGCCACGCCCGTCACGCCCCCATCAGCGAGCCCGCGCAGGTACTCCGCACGGCGTCGTTGCTCCAACTCGAAATCGCCCGCCCTCCGATCGACGCGTCCGGCCAGCTCCGTGATCACCCCCCAGCCGAAATGCTCGAAGGCGTCGCGCGCCGGATCCCACGTCGCCAGGACGGCCGGCCCGAGTCGCTGGAGATGTCCGTGAACGTCCCGCGCGACCGGCCGGACATAGTGCGCCGCGGTCACCCGCCGTTCGCCTGTGGGCGACAGCCCGAGGACCAGGACCACGCCAAGCCATGACAGCTCGTCCGCGGACAGCCTCAGGGGCGGGGCGCCGAGGACCCCGAACACCTCTTCGAGCGACCCGGCGTGGATCGTCGCGCCCATGCCGTAGCCGAGGCTGAGCGCCCGGATCGCAATCCGTGCCTGATCGCCCCAGGTGTACACGGGCAGGTGATTCGACAGCTCGGCAGCGATCAGGTACGTCGAGTCCGGCCTCGGCGGGATCCTCGGGACAACCGCTCGCTCCGATCGCCAGCCCAGAGCGGCCGCCTCGGGCAGCCATTGGAAGTCCTCGGCTGCGCCGGCCAGCTCGACCCGACTGACGCTCGGTGGGAGGAAATCCAGGAGCGCATTGAGGGTGGTCGATTTCCCGACCCGCGGTGCACGCGCTGCCACGATGAGCGGCGACCGCGCCTCGACCAACAGCCAGACGAGCGCGGCGAGCTCCGCATCGAGCGTTCCCATTTGGATCAGCTCAACGACCGAGCGCGCCGGCGTCTGGTGGAAACCCCAGAAGCCGGGTCGGAAGCGGCCCTCAGCCACGTCGCGTGACAGCCACCTCCCGAGTCTACGAAACCTGACAGGGTCGAGCCTTCCGGGGCCTACGATGAGCTGGTGCCACGGAAGCCCGCCCCCGCCAGCAGGCCCACCGACGAAGTCCGGATCGAGCCGCTCCGCCCGGCGAACTTCCCGGCGCTGGCGGCACTTTTCAATCAGGGAGGCGATCCCCGCTGGTGCTTTTGCACGTTCTGGCGGCTGCGGTCGAAGGATTGGGCGGCCTCCTCCCCTTCGCGAAACCGCTCGATGCTGCGCAATCTCGCGAGTCGCGACCCGGCCCCAGGCCTCGTGGCCTTGCGTGACGGCCACGCGATCGGTTGGGTCGGCCTCGGTCCACGCGAGGACTTCGAACGGCTCGAGCACTCGCGGGTGCGGCCGCGGCTCGACGACCTGCCAGTGTGGTCCGTCGTCTGCTTCGTCGTTTCCAAATCTGCACGCGGCGAGGGCCTGGCGCGCCGCCTGCTGGACGCGGCGGTCGCCTACGCCAGGGATCACGGGGCACCGGGTATCGAGGCCTACCCGGTCGCACCGGACGGCGAGCAGATCGACGCGGCCAAGGCCTACACCGGCGTCCTGTCGATGTTCGGAGACGCCAGCTTCCGCGAAGTCCGCGAGGTCGAATCGCCAACCGCGACCGTGCGCCGGACCATCGTCCGTCTCGATCTTGGGGGCATCCGCCCCGGGGTGACGACCGCGACGAAGGTGTCGGGTGGACGTCATTGACACGGCCCGTCCGGCTCGCGTAGAGTTCGCGGCCGGCATGCAAGCGCACGCCCTGTCCAGCTCAGGTGGAGGTCGGCTCCGAATGAGATTCCTCTCTATCGCTCGCCGCACTTCGGCGCCCGTTTGGGGCGACGACGGCGGGAGATTTGCGCCCATCTCGAGCTAGCAGGAAGGCGGCAGCGCCGCCAGACAGCGAACCACGAGCCGTGGGCCAGATCGGGCCCCACGGCTTTTTTCATGCTCCGACGTGGCGGAGCACAGGAAGCCGCGAGGCCACCCGTATGAGGCCCGCGGCTCTCTTTCTGCCCGGACCTGGATCACCAGCAAGCGCCACGACCAGGAGCAACCACCGTGACCGCGACCTTGACGCCTCAATCGAATAGGACCGAGACGGACGGCCGCTCGCCCGTGGACAGCCTGTCGCCAGCGATGACGCCTCTCCTTCCGGCTGCGCAGCCCGCGGAGGAGCGGGAGATTGCTCTTCTCGTCGATCGCGTCACGAAGCGGTTCGTGGTCGGCAAGAAGCGCAAGCCCGTCGTGGCGATCTCGAACGTCTCGCTCACGATCGAGCGCGGCGCGATCCACGGGATCCTCGGCGCGAACGGCTCCGGGAAGTCGACGCTCATCCGGCTCATCAGCGGCCTGCTGACGCTGGACGACGGTCGGATCGAGGTCTTCGGCCACGACATCACCCGCGACGAGATGGCCGTCAAGCGGCTGATCAACCGGGTGAGCGTGGATGCAGCCTTCTTCAAGAAGCTGAGCCCGTCGGAGAACCTGTCCTTCGCGGCCCGCCTGTATGGCATGGATGCGAAGGTCGCGGCCCGCCGTTCGGTCGAGATCCTGGCTCGCCTGGGGATCGGCCAGAAGCGGATGGGCCGGCCGATCGAGCAGATGAGCCGGGGGATGCAGCAGAAGGTCGCCATCGCGCGAGCCCTGCTGACGAGCCCGATCCTGCTCCTGCTCGACGAGCCGACGACGGGTCTCGACCCCCGCTCGAAGCTCGATGTCCAGACGTTCATCGAAGAGCTCCAGACCAAACACGACGCGACGATCGTGCTGACCACTCACGACCTGGCAGAAGCCGAGCGCCTGTGCGATCGGATTTCGATCCTCAACGACGGCCGGATGGTGGTCGACGCCACCGCCGACGAGCTCAAGGCAATGGTCGCCCGCGACCACGGCCAGCCGCCAACGCTCGAGTCCGTCTTCATGACCTACACCGGTCGTTCACTCGACGACGACCTCGAAGAAGAGGAGGTCTCGGATGACGACGACTGACGAACAGGACAACCGACGACCTACGACGACCACCCGACCGCGGCGCTCCACGAGCGACCGAACCTTGACCAGAAGGGAGGTGAGAACGATGCAGTCCCGTGCGGACCTGAGCCTGTGGCTCATCCAGGCCCGGCACGACGAAGAGATCCGGTCAGCGGCGCAGGCGCGCCTGCTGCCTCCTCGTCGCCGCCAGCCGATCCGCCGCGCGCTGGGCCACTCGATCATTCGGATCGGTGAGCGCCTGGCGGCGGAGAACTCCCTCTCGGCGGCTCGGGCTCGGTGACGGGCCTGAGCCGGCCTCTCCACGGAGGCACACCGGTGACAGCTGCAACGCGCGAGTTGAGGGCGAGCTACGCCTTCATCGAGCGGAACTTCAATCTCACCAAACGCTACTGGGGCTGGGAGGTCGCCTGGCTCGTCTACTCGATCGCAGGCGCCCTCTCGGTCACCCTGATCGGCCTCGACCAGGGTGACCGGCGGCTGATCTTCTCGCTGATGATCGGTGCCATCTTCTGGAACTACCTCTCGGTCGTCTTCACGTTCATCGCTGAGACGATCGAGTGGGAGCGCTGGGAAGGCACGCTCGAGTACACGATGATGGCGCCCGTCCGACGCTTCACCCAGCTGCTCGGGTCGACGATCTACGCCATCGTCTACGGGCTGATCCACACGGCGGTCATCCTGATCGTGCTCGTCCTCTTCTTCGGGCTCGATCTGTCGAAGGCCAACATGGCGACCGCCGGGCTGTTCATGACGATTGGCTCGGTGAGCTTCGTCGGCATCGGCATGATGGCCGCCATCCTGCCGCTGCTGTACGTCGAGCGCGGGGCACAGATGACCTTCGTCCTGCAGTCGGTCCTGCTGCTGATCAGCGGGGTCTACTACTCGATCGAGGTGCTGCCCGGCTGGATGCAGGTGTTGTCCAAGCTCTCCCCGGCGACGTACATCCTCGACGGCGTCCGGAAGGGACTCATCGAGGGCGTACCGATCACCGAGCTGATGGGCGACGTCTGGCCGCTGGTGCTGATGGGCATCTTCTTCATCCCGGCCGGCATCTGGGCGTTCGGTCGCGCCGAACGGTACGCGAAGCGGACCGGCAAGCTGAAGCGGGTGGGCTGAGCGATGACGATGCCAACCCAGCCGGTCGACGGAACGCCTCACGCACTCGCGGCGTGGGGCTGGTCGGCCGACCTGCAGGCCGCGTTCGGCCCACTGGCCGAACGCGGTCTTGCGCCTGCCCGGGTCACGCAGCAGCACCGCGAGCGGTATGTCGTCGTCGACGCCGGCGGCGAGAAGCCCGCGGTCGTCTCTGGGCGGTTCCGGCATGAAGCCAGCCGCGATGCCGATTTCCCGGCGGTCGGTGACTGGGTCGCGCTGAACGCCGGGGCTACAGACGATCTGGCGACGATCGACGCAATCCTCCCGCGGCGGAGCGCGTTCGCGCGCGCGGCCGCGCTCACCCTGGCCGAGCAGGTCGTGGCGGCCAACGTCGACGTCGTCTTCGTCGTCATCTCGCTCAACCGGGACTTCAACCTGCGCCGCCTGGAGCGATACGTCGCAACGGCGTGGGAATCTGGCGGGCGCCCGGTCGTCATTCTGTCCAAGGCCGACCTGGCGGATGACCTGGGGGGCTCGCTCCTTGCGGCGGAGGCGGCAGCGCCCGGGGTGCCCGTCATCGCCGTTTCGGTGGTGACCGGACTCGGACTCGAGGATGTCCGGGCGTTGATCGGCTATGGCCAGACGGTCGCGCTGGTCGGCTCGTCGGGCGTCGGCAAGTCGACGCTGATCAATGCGCTGGCCGGCCACGAGCTGATGGCCACCGCCGGGATTCGGGAAGACGACGCACGTGGTCGCCACACGACGTCCGTCCGCCACCTCTTGCGGCTGGACGAGGGACTCGTCCTGGACACCCCGGGCCTGCGCGAGATTGGCCTGTTGAACGAGGACGGGCTCGCGGATTCGTTCACCGATGTCCTGGACCTGGCCGGCCGGTGCCGCTTCTCAGACTGCGCCCATCGGACCGAGCCAGGCTGTGCGGTCCGTTCGGCACTGGCCGACGGACGGCTGGACCGGGGTCGCCTGGCCGCCTACGAGAAGCTGGCTCGCGAGGCCCGCTACGTCGAGCGGAAGACTGACATCTTCGCCCGCGAGGCGGAGCGGCGTCGGTGGCGGAACATCTCGCGCCAGGTCGGTGCGCGGATGAAAGCGAAGTACGGCGAGCCATGAGATCGATGGATATACCGACGGCCGAGCAGATCGTCCTGCCCGACAATCCGGCGGTCGACGGGCTGCGCTTCCGGCACTACGCGGGCGACCAGGACATCCCCGGGCTCGTCGACCTCTGGAACGCCGCCTATCGCGCCGACGACGTCGAGCTGGTGTGGACCGAGGAGTCCATGCGCGTGGTCCTCGCCCACCCGACGAATCACGATCCGGCAAGGGACATGATCGTCGCCGAGATCGGCGACCGGATCGTCGGCATCGGCACCGCGCACTGGTTCATCCGTTCCGGCGAGTACCAGGCCGAGATCGACGGAGCGGTCCACCCCGACTTCCGCCATCGGGGCGTTGGGCGCGCCATTCTCCGCTGGAGCGAACGGCACGCCCGCGATGTCGCCATCGAGAATGGCGCCGACCCTCGATGGCTCAGCACCTGGAAGAACGACAGCCAGCTTGGCGATATCGCCATGCTGCAGCAGGAGGGGTATTCCGCGGTTCGTTACTTCTTCGAGATGGAACGCGACCTCGCCGTGCCCATCCCCGCGGCTCGCCTTCCCAAGGGGTTGGTGATCACGCCGGTTCGCGACCAGGACGAGCGGCGGGTCTTCGATGCGGAGAACGAGGCGTTCCGGGACCACTGGGGTCATCGCGAATTCGTGGACGCCGACTTCGAACGACAGGTGGCGGCGCCGGAGCATGACACGTCCCTGTGGCAGGTCGCGTGGGATGGCGATCAGGTCGTGGGAGCCGTCACGGTCTGGATCTACCCCGAGGAAAACCGGACGCTGGGCGTGAACCGCGCCTGGCTGGAGCGGGTCAGCGTCCGTCGTCGCTGGCGGCGCCGCGGCGTGGCCCGCGCGCTGATCGCTGCCGCGCTGCGAGCCACCCGAGAGCGAGGGCTTTCCACGGCGGCGCTGGGCGTCGATACACAGAACCCGACGGGAGCGCTCGGGCTGTACGAAGGGCTGGGCTTCACTGTCCACAAGCGGGGATCGGCGTGGCAGAAGGCCTTCGAGCTGGGCGCGCGGTAAGGTCGCCCTGCCAGACACCTGCAACGCGGAGACGCGACCGGCGGTGCCGGACGGGGCGACCTTCCGCACAATCTGTGAATGACGCGTCTGAGGGCCAGCGCTCTCCTCCTCCTCGCACTGGCCCTCACCTCCTGCTCCGCCGGCGCATCACCGTCACCGGCGGCCCAGTCACCTGAATCGCCGATGCGCAACAACGACACCTTCACCCTCAGCAGCCCGAACTTTCCGCCCGGCGGCGCGATCCCCCGGCAGTTCACGTGTGACGGCCTGGACGTCTCGCCCGTCCTGATGTGGGAAGGCGCCCCTGACCGGACCGCCGCGCTCGCGCTGATCGTCGACGATCCGGATGCCTCCGGCTTCGTCCACTGGGTGGCGTTCGACCTGACCGGTTCGGCCTCTGGCGGACTGCCCGAAGGCGTGTCGAGCTCGCCCGACGCCCCGATGCAGGGGCGGAACGACTTCGGTCGGAACGGTTGGGGTGGACCCTGCCCACCCTCTGGCGAGCACCGCTACCGGTTCACGCTCTACGCGCTCGACCAGCCACTGGCGATGACCGGCACGCCGACTGCGCGGCAGCTCCAGGACGCGATGAACGGTCACGTCATCGGCCAGGCAGAGCTCCTGGGGCGTTACCGGCGAGGGAGCTAAGCCTCCGAGTCCGGGATGCGCTGCAGAGGGTGCAGCGTCAAGCGATCAGTCGGCCCGACCGCGCCACGAGCTCCATCCACGATCGCTCCCGACCGATCGTCGTCGACGGGCCATGGCCCGGCAGGACCCGGACCTGGGCCTCGAGTTCGGCCAGACGCGCGATCGAGGCCGCCATCTCCTCCGCGGATCCGCCGGGCAGGTCGACCCGCCCCCATCCGTTCGCGAACAGCGTGTCGCCGCTGAACAGCAGGCCACCGTCCGGATCGAGCAGGCACACCGACCCTTCCGTGTGTCCCGGGGTGTGAAGGACAGCTAGCCGAAGCGAGCCGAAGCGAATCGCGCCCCCCTCCACCAGGTCGACTGCCGGGACGGACGGTGGGATTTCGAACGGCGCCAGTCCCCGACTGGGTTGCTCCAGGCGGTGACGGTCGAGGGGATGGGCGGCGATGGGGGCCCCAGTGTGCTCCGCGACCCGGGCGTTGTCCCCGATGTGGTCCCAGTGCCCGTGACTCGAGACGATCAGCTTGAGCGTCCAACCGCGCTCCGCGAGCCCGTCCGTCACGAACGCGAGCGAAGGGATCGCAGTGTCGATGGCGATCGCCTCGCGGGAGGCTGGATCCGCGACCACGTAGACATTGGTTGCCAGCGGACCCACCACGCGGTGCAGGAGCTCCATGGCCCGATTGTGCCTTGATGCGCCGACGCGAGATCACGCCAGACGCGCCTCCAGGACCGTCCAGGCCACGCTCGACCCGGTACCAAGGGGCCACTGACGGGCCGGACCGACCAGCCTACGCTCGCCCGGCTGGCAAGCCAGGAGGGTGCGCAATCATCAGTCGAGCGACGGGGAGGCGGGCTGACCCGCGTTGGCGGGCGCTGGCCGCGGCCATCGTCCTGGCGCTGGTCGCGTTCGCGACCACCAGCGGTCCTGTGGCCGCTGCCAGCTGCTCCGGCGCCAGCCATCAGCTCCTGCTCAGCTCCGGAGCGGTCAACCCGTCGAGCGGCAACACCAGCACCCTCTTCACCTTCAGCGTGCGTTACGAGGACAACGCCGGCTGCGCCCCGACGAGCGTCACCGTCAAGGTCAGCGGCGCGGGCACGCTCGCGATGGCCCCTCCCGGCGGCGCCGATTTCCAGGCAGGCGCGACGTTCAGCGCCACGCTGACGCTGCCCGCCGGGGTGCACTCGTACAGTTTCATGGCATCGAGCGGCTCAGGGAAGGGTGCGCGGACGGTGACGCTCACGAGCGTCAACCCACGTGCGATCTCGGTGACGGCCCCCGCCCCGCCTGCCACCCCGCGCCCGACGCCGACGCCCACGCCTCGCCCGACGCCGACTCCCCAGCCGAAGCCCGTCGCCCGGGTGACGAAGGCGACTGGACAGCCCAGTAGGCCGACCACGAAGCCTTCCTCTGCCGCATCCCCATCGACTGGCTCGAGTCCCAGCCCGAACCCGGTCACTGCAGGCTTGATCCCGGGCGCGGACCCCTTCGGCCCGAACGGGTCCCTCTCGGGCGTGCTGCCTGTCAATCAGGGACCATCCCTGATGCTCGTGGCGCTTGGCCTCGTCGCCTCGGTGGGCGGCTTCGGGCTCATCGCGCTCGTCCGGGCGCGGCGACGCCGGCAGGAGCCGATCGTCGTACTCGAATCCGCAGGGGCACCCGCCCTGGCGAGCGGCATCCAGCAGACCCTGGTGCTCACTCCGACTACCGCCACCATGACGGTGTCGGCCGATGTGCCGCCCGAGGAGATGGCGATGCCCCGCTGGCGCCGGCCGTCGCTGCGCGTGGCGCGACAGGCCATCCACCGCGGGCAGGTCGAGCCTCACATGCCCGTCCTGTTCCGTGAAATCGCGGGCCCGGACGTGGAGCGGAGAATCGTCCGCTACCGGATCGTCCGCGTCACCGACGCCCCGGACGAGCTCCTGGGCGTCGAGGTCGGCAACCTCGGGGAGGGCGACGAGGTCGAGATCCTGGAGCGGAAGTCGATGTACCTACGCGTGCGCACCCCGATGGGCCTCGAGGGGTGGGTCCACCGCACCACCCTCGACGAGGTGCACTGACCCGCGCCAGCCATACTCGAGCGTCTTGACCAGCGGGCCGCTCGGCCTACTCGGCTGCCTCCGCGGCCGGCACTTCTTCGAGCTTCGCGCGGATGCAGTCGAAGGACTGCGTGATCATCTTGTTGGCCGTGCCCTCGATGAGCCGGGCACCAACGCCCGCGATCGCTCCGTGGATCGCGACTTCGGCGTGCCAATCCATCCGAGTAGTGGTGGCGTCCTCCTCGCTGAGCCGCATCTCGGCTGTTCCGTCGACCGCGCTGCCGGGGGCCTGGCCATGCGCCTTCACGACCGCCCGGGACGGGGGTTCCTGCTCCGTGAGCTCAACGGTCACGCGAAAGCGCGCGCTGATGAAGCCGATGCCGACCTTGGCGACGGCCTGGTAGTGCGTCTCGTCGATGACCTCGATCGACTCGACCCCGGGTCCGCACGGTCCAACCCGCTCGGGATCCAGGAGGAACGCGTAGACCGTCTCCCTTGGAGCGCGGATGAGCGTCGTGCCCTCGAACTGCATGCTTCCTCCGTGGCGAGCCCGTCGTGACGAGGGTAACGGGCTCAGCGATGCGGGCGCCAGGTGACGACGCCGACCGGGTTCGCCTCCGCGCTCGCGAGGCGCACGCCGCCATCGGCGGGCCGCAGGTCCGCCTCGAGCAGCTCGGCGAGCAGCTTGTCGCGCCGCCCGCCGGGCTCGACCCACGTCTGTCGCCGGAGGAAAGCGAGCGCCTCGTCGCGGGACGCCAAGGTTCGCACGTCGACCTCGAGGACCTCGGTCACCGGCTCTGCCCCCCGCGCGACGAGCAGATCGGTGAGCTCGGGCAGGGCCGGCAGCGGGGTGCGCGGTTCGCCGTACAAGGCTCGCCAGAATGGGTAAGCGACGGAGGCGGGCGTGCGCTCCATCATCACCGCGACGAACAGGCGATCCGCAGCCCGCTCCATGGCGTCGAGGAACGGCCCGATCTCCTCCACGTCGTAGCCCACGTGCGCGATCAGGGCGACGTCAGCATGCAGCGCGGCCCCCTCCGAGTGCGAACTCTCGGGCGGCCACCGCTCCTGAATGACGCGGATGTTGCGGATCCCCGCTTCGCCCATGCCGTCACGCAGGCCATTCAGCATCGACTGCGACGGCTCGAGTGCAATGACCTCGCGGACGACCCGCGCGAGGGGTAAGGCATACCGCCCGGCGCCGGCCCCGATGTCGAGCCAGGTATCGGACGGGCGCGCAAGCCGCAGCAGGCGGTCGCGCACGGGATCGTCGGTGCGGTCGGGGTCGGCCCGAAAGATCGAGCTGACGGGCCCGTAGAAATCGGCCCCATCGGGGACCTCCCGGAAGCGGTCGACCTGCTCGCGGTTGGCGCGGACACGTGCTCCCCAGGCCGCCTCCAGCTCGCTCGCGCTCCGCGAGCTGCTGACGGTCATCGGGCTTCCTCGAGAGCAGCCAGGTCGGCCGGGGTGTCCACGTCCGGATTCTCGCCCCCGACCGGCACGACGTGCACCAGGCCGGGGCGTCGATCGAGCACGGTGCCGAAGCCTCGATCGCCGGCCAGCTCCCGCGCAAGCGGCCACGCCGAGCGCCCGATGACCACCGGGTTCGGACCGCCGCCACCGCGGTACCGGGGCGCGACGATCGGCCGATCGGTTTCCGCGGCCTCGGCAAGCAGGGTGCGAATGACGTCCGCGCGAATGGATGGCTGGTCGCCGAGCAGCATCACTGCCCGCTCGAACCGATCGTCGAGCGCCTCCACCCCGAGCCGGACAGAGCCCGACAGGCCCGCCTCGGGTGTTGGATTGATCACGACCCGAGTGCCGTCAGGCAGGTGCAGCATTGCCCGCACCTGCGCGGCCGCGCTTCCGAGAACGACGACGAAGCTCGTGATGCCGGCTTCGGTTGCGGCGTCGATGACGTGCTGGAGCAGCGGTTTGCCCTCGAGCGGCGCGAGCACCTTGACGCTCCCGAACCTCGACGCCGTGCCTGCCGCGAGGATGATCGCTGCGACATCGGACCCGAGCTCGGGAGGGCAAGCCACCTCAGACGAGCGCCGGCTCCGGGCGCGCCTTGTCACGCATCGGCCGCCCCGAGCCGCCGTAGCGCGCGGCCAGCACCTCGGACATGATCGCGAGGGCCGTCTCGGCCGGGGCACGGCCCCCGAGATCGAGCCCGATCGGCCCGCGAAGCCTGTCGAGATCATCCGCCGACACACCCGTAGCGAGCAGGCGGGCGCGTCGGTCGGCCTGCGTCTTCCGCGAGCCAACCGCTCCCACATATCGGCACCCGCGCCTCAATGCCTCGATGATCGCCGGCTCGTCGAACTTGACGTCGTGGCTGAGCACGGCAACGGCGTCCGAGGGCCCAAGGCCGATCTCATCCGCGATCTCGTCCGGCCAGCCCACGATCAATCTGTCGACGTCGGGGAAACGGCTCCGCGTGGCGAACGATGCCCGTCCGTCGACCACAACCGTCTCGTACCCGAGCTCGCGGGCGATCCGCACGAGCGGCTGCGCGACCTGCACCGCGCCGACCACGACCAGCCGGGGCCTCACCGGGAACGCCTCGACGAAGAGCGAACGACCGCCCAGCTCGACCGTGCGCGAGTTGCCGCGCTCGAGCGCGTCGCGCGCCGCGTCGACGAGCTGTTCGTCGAGCGTCCGATCGCCGAGCGAGCCAGTCAGCTCACCGTCGGAGGTCACCCTGAGCGGTTCTGCCGGCAGTGCGCCGTCTCCCGGCTGGTGCGGTCCGAAGTCGGCCGGCGGCGTGTCGGGAGGAAGGGGGGTCACCACGGCGCGGCCGAGCGACGTAGCGGCCGCTACGACCTGGTCGTCGACACGGGGCTCGATCAGGACGTCGATCGTCCCGCCGCACGCGAGCCCGACGTCCCAGGCCTGCTCGTCGCTGATGCCGTAGCGGATGACCCGGGCATGGCCATCGCGTCGGGCGCGCTCGATCTCCTCCGCGGCTGCGCCCTCGACACATCCGCCACTGACCGAACCCGCAATCCTGCCGTCGTCCGCCCACAGCAGGACTGCGCCTTCCGGACGTGGGGCCGAACCGAACGTCCGAACGACGACCGCCCGACCAAAGCCCACGCCCTCCGACCGCCAGGCGCCCACGACGTCGAGCAGCTCTTTCACGGCATCTTCAGCCGAGGGGCCGGGCCACGGAGCGGTCCACGGCGGCCGAGCGGACGGCCCGCGGCATCCGAGCCGCCGGGCGCGCCGCAGAGGCGCCCGCGCCGAGAACGGTCCAGCTCGTCGTCGCCGTGCCGACGCCCGTGAGCCTGGGATGGCTGCGAGCAGCTCCCCGCCCCGAGGTCTCGTGTGACAGGAGCTCGGCGAGTCGCTCGAGGCTGGCGAGGGTGCCGGCTGCGACGAAGTCGTCCATGAACGGGTAGGCGGCGGCCATCCCGGCCGCCAGCGGCTGGTAGCCGGCCATGCCGGCGAGC
>DASXSA010000277.1:0-12267 GCA_036506235.1 Candidatus Limnocylindrales bacterium
CCTGGTCGTCCGGGTCGGCACGCTCGTGCCCCGATCGGGCTCACCCGCCGCGGGGCCTGTCAACGAGCTGCGGCCTCCTGAACGAGCGCTGAGATGCCGCCGAGTATACCGTCGGCCCCCTGACGGGCCGCGCGTCCCACCGCCCGCGTGTCCCGGCCCGCGGGCGCCTCCCGCTCGCTCGCGCCAGCCCCGCCCACCCTCCAGCCCGGCCTCCAGCGCGTCCCGGGCGGCTACGATAGGTCGCCCACGGCGGCACAGCGGAGGGCATCCGGATGGCCATCACCGCGATCACCCGCTTCGTTCCCACTCCCGAGCAGTACGCGTGGACGTTTGGCGGCTACCAGCCCGTGATGCGCGTGCGACCCGGTGAGCTGCTCGACCTGTTCACCGAGGACGCCTTCGCGGGACGGATCCGCTCCCGCGAAGACCTGCCGAGCAAGTCGATCGTCTATCCCTTCATCAACCCGCAGACCGGACCGTTCTTCGTGGAAGGTGCCGAGCCGGGTGACACGCTCGCGATCCATCTCATTGATGTGCGGCCCGCCCGCGACTGGGCGGTCTCGACGACCGTCCCGCTGTTCGGATCGCTGACGGGCACGAAGTTCACTCCGACGCTGCAGCCGCCGCTACCCGAGAAGACGTGGGTCTACGCGGTCGACCGCGACGCACGCGAGGTCACCTACGCCGCGCTTGACTCGGACTACTCTGTCCGGCTGCCACTCGAACCGTTCCTGGGCACGATCGGCGTCGCCCCCGCCGCGTCAGAGGCGCGCAACGTGCTCGTGCCCGAGGCGTTCGGCGGCAACATGGACACCCCCGAGGCCCGCGCCGGGACCACCATCTACCTCGGCGTCAACGTCGACGGCGCGCTGTTCTCGATTGGCGACGGCCACTACACGATGGGCGAAGGCGAGGTCTGCGGCGTGGCTGTCGAGGGTGCGTTGGACACGCTCCTCACCGTCGACGTGATCAAGGGCGAGTACTGCACCTGGCCGCGGCTCGAAAACGACGAGTTCATCATGGTCGCCGGTTCGTACCGGCCACTCGAAGATGCCTTCCGGATCGCGCACACGCAGCTCATCGGCTGGATCTCGCAGGAGACCGGCCTGTCGCTGATGGATACCTACCAGCTCGTGACCCAGGCCTCGAGCTCGCCCATCGCGAACGTCTGCGACGCGAATTACACGATCGTGGCAAGGATGCCTAAGCGATTCCTGCCCGAACGGGACTGGATGCACGGCGTTCATGGCCGATTGCGTGCAATCGCGGAAGAGGCGACGCCTCGCCCGTGACGGCGGGGGCCCTCCCGGGCCACCCTCGCGCGCAGGCCGGGAGTTGACGATGACCGTGTAATCGATTATCACAAGCGCGGACAACGGTCCGACTGTGTTCTCGCTCGGGCGTTCGGCTGCCGGGAGATTCGGCGGCGCGTACGCCGCTCGACGATTGCAGGTGAGCCGACCGACCACACTCCTTTGCCGGAGGGAGTGGCCTCCGAACCTCCGCAGCTGGCGGCTCCTTCGGCATTTTTCGAGCGGTTGACGCGGCGACTGGTCCTCCGTCCCCGGGTGTACGGGCGGAAAAGGAGGAGTGAATGAGTCGGTCTCAAGGCCGATCTCTGTGGGTTCTCGCCGTGACGGTGGTGTTCGCCGTCGGGGCCTGTGCTGGGGCAGCGAGCCCGGGCGCAAGTACTGCGGCTAGCGCAGGGGCGAGTACGGCGGCGAGCCCGTCGGCGGCAGCGAGCGGCGCCGAGCCGTCGGCCGTCACCGGCGCGGCGTGTGCGCAGAACGCCACGGCCGTCAATTTCTGGACGAGCCACACGCCGCCAGATTCGGATGTCATCAAGGGCATGGTTGACACCTTCAACCAGGCCAACCCCGACATCTGCGTGAAGATGACGATCGTCAAGGGCAGCGAAACCGACACGTCGAAGCTGCAGACCGCCATCCGCGGCGGCGTGGCGCCCGACGTGTACGAAGTCGACCGGTTCATCGTCGCCCAGCGCGCCTCGGAAGGCGTCGTGGACGACATCACCGCCGAAGTCGGCAACCTGAAGGACCAGTACCTCGACTTCGCCTGGGCCGAGACGCAGTTCGAAGGCAAGACGTACGCCCTGCCATTCGACACCGACGCCCGGGCGCTCTGGTACAACAAGGACCTGGTCACGGCGGCCGGCGGTGACCTCTCCAAGCTCGACATGAGCAAGGGTCCACCGACGATCGCCGACGTGACGGCAATCGCCGACAAGATCTCAAAGAAGACGGGCGACAACTACGACGTGATGGGCTGGATCCCGGGTGGACCGGGAGCCGGCGGCCAGCCGGGCGCGTTCGACCAGGGCTGGCACTACACGTGGGGCTTCGACTACGGCGGCAAGTTCGCCGATCTCGCAGCCTGCAAGGTGACCCCGACCGATCCGGGCGTCGTGGCCGGCTACCAGTTCATGTATGACTGGCAGAAGGCTCACAACCCGACGGCCGTCAGCCGCTGGGTCAGCACAAACAATCCGCCCAACGCACCGGCCGCCTCTAACCCGTTCTGGAACGGCAAGCTGGGCATGACCATCAGCGGTGACTGGCGCATCGCGGAACAGGCCAAGTACGCGCCGAACGGCCACTATGGCTTCACGTTCATCCCCGTCCCCAAGGCCGGCGACAAGCCGACCACGTGGGCCGGCGGCTGGTCGATGGCCCTGATCCCGAACTCCAAGGCCAGGGCGCAGTCGATCAAGTTCATCCAGTTCATGGCCGGGCCGGACGGCTCGAAGATCTACACCAAGCAATCGACCCATCTGTCGCCGTTGAAGGCGCTGCAGACCGACGACTCCCTCTACGACCCGCAGCACAAGGTCTTCCTCGGCCTGCTGCCGACCGCCCTCAGCCGGCCGCCCCTGGCGGTTGGTGCGTACTACTGGGATCAGCTGACCTCAGCCCAGGGCTCGGTCGAGCTGAACACCAAGCAGCCGCAGGCGGCTCTCCAGGAGGTCCAGGACAAGGTCCAGGCGAAGCTGGACCAGGTCAAGTGCTGACCGCCTAGAACCCATGCAGACGTCGAGGGGACCGGAAAACGGTCCCCTCGACAATCAACAGGACTTACGACTTTCGGCTTTCGCGTCTCGTCGGGAGAAGGAGAGCGATGACCGCAGCCGCCACGTCGGTGAGGCCCCGCAGCGTCGGACGCTTCAGGCTCGGGACTCTGGAGCGCCGGAACCTCAAATGGGGGCTGTTGTTCATCAGTCCCTGGGCCTTCGGGTTCATCGCCCTGGGCGTCTTTCCGATCCTGTACACCTTCTTCCTGAGCCTCACCCGGTACACGGGCTTCCGTAGTCCAACCCTCATCGGGTTCAACAACTACACCACGATGTGGAACGACCCGGACTTCTGGAAGGCGGCCTACAACACGCTCTACTACACGGTACTGGCAGTGCCGATCGGCGTGGTCGTTGCGATGCTCCTGGCGATCGCCATGAACCAGAAGGTGCGTGAAGTCGCGATCTACCGGGCGATCTTCTATCTCCCCTCGATCCTGCCGGTCTTCGCGATCTCCTTCGTCTTCGTCGTGTTGCTGAACCCCGGGTATGGCCTCGTCAACCTGCTGCTGACGAGCGCGGGACTGCCGTCGCCGAACTGGCTCGGCGACCCGGCATACACCAAGCTGGCGCTGGTCATGATCGCCCAGCTGGGCGCCGGCCAATGGGCGCTGGTGTTCCTTGCCGGACTCCGGGGCATCCCGATCGAGCTCTACGAGTCAGCCGAGATCGACGGCGCTGGCGCATTTCGCAGGTTCCGGAGCATCACGCTGCCGCTGATGACGCCGGTGATCCTGTACGACATCATCATCGGCCTGTCGTTTGGCCTGCAGGTCTTTACGTCCGCCTACATCCTGACCGGTGGCGCGACCCGCGGCGGTGCGGGCCCGGACAACTCCCTGCTGACGTACGTCTTCTACCTGTACCAGCAGGCGTTCCAGTTCGGTGCGATGGGCTACGCAGCCGCGTTGTCGGTTGTCCTCTTCCTCGCGAGCGTGATCCTCGCCATGGCGGTCTTCCGCTGGGCGCGAGGCTGGGTCTTCTACGGCGGCGAGGAGGCCTGAGGTGGCAACCACGGAAGCGGCCCGCCCCATCGCGGTCGCGACGACACCGCACCGCCGAACAAGGTGGCGCCAGGTCTTTACCGGATCCGTCGTGCCCCGGGTCATCCTGATCCTCAGCTGCCTCGTCTTCCTGGCGCCGTTCTACTGGATGGTCGTGAGCGCGCTCAAGACGAACACTGAGCTGGCCCAATTCCCGCCCTCGCTGATTCCGGGGGCCTGGGCGTTCAACAACTTCCCCGATGCGATCAACTACATCCCGTTCGGGCTGTACACCTTCAACTCGCTCGTGATCACGGTCGGGGCGACGATCGGTGCGGTCCTGTCGAACACGTTGGTCGCGTACGGCTTCTCCAGGATCCAGTGGCCCGGCCGAAATGCCCTCTTCTACCTCTGTGTTGCCACGATCTTCCTGCCGTACCCGGTGATCCTGGTGGCGCTGTTCGACATCTTCGGCAGGCTGCCGTCGTTCGGCATCCAGGGCGCAAAGTCCTGGGTGGATACGTTCCTGCCGCTGATCGTCCCGGCATTCTTCGGAAACCCCTTCTATATCTTCCTGATGCGGCAGTTCATGCTCGGCATCCCGAAGGAGTTGTCCGATGCGGCCAAGGTCGACGGCGCAAGCGAGCTGCAGACGTTCTGGCGGGTCATCCTGCCGTTGACGCGGCCCGCGGTCATCGTCGTTCTCATCCTTGCCGCGGTCGCGGCATGGAACGAGTTCCTCCTGCCGCTGCTCTACCTGCAGTCGAATGACAAGTACCCGCTGGCCGTCGGGCTGATCTTCTTCACGAGCGAGCACGACGTGTCGTACAACCTGCTGATGGCCGCTTCGACGCTGATCGTGCTGCCGGTCGTCATCATCTTCCTGGTCGCGCAGCGCTTCTTCATCGAGGGGATCACGGTCGGCGGCGTCAAGGGCTGATCTCTCGCGTGCCCGTCGCCGATCCCGACGTCGCTACGGTCGTCGTCGCCACCGTCGCGGGACGCGAGATCACGCTCGCGCGCCTGGAGGAGCGAATCGCTGATCTCCGCCGAGGACCACGCGGTCGGCACATGCCACCAGACGACCGTGGTCCGAACCTGCGACGCTGGGTCGTCCAGGAGCTCGTCACCGAGGCGGTGATCGTCCACGAGGTCGAGGCGATCGGGATCGGATCCGGTTCGGGCGAACCGTCACGGGAGGGCGTGTCGCCGGCCGCCGTCGCCCGGCTGGTCGAGCAGGTGACCGCGGAGGTCACCGTCCCGGACGAGGCGATGCGCGCCTACTACGACCGCAACCAGGACCTCTACCAGCGGCCCGAGGCGCGCCGGATCCGTCACGTCGTCGCCCCCGACCCTGAAAGCGCGCAGGAGGGCGCCGGTCAGCTCGCGAGCGGCGCGTCGGCAGGCGTCGAGATCGAGGTCGAGCACGGTCAGCTCGTCGGGCCATTCGAGGACGCCTTGTTCGCGGCCGCGGCAGGCCCGGGCGCCGTCGTCGGACCGATGCTGGTCGACGGCCGCTGGCACGTCGCACGCATTGAAGGCACGATTCCGCCGTCCGTCGTACCGTACGACGTGGCTCGCCCATCGATCGAGGCTGAGCTCCTCATCGCAGCACGCAGGCGGGCGTTCGACGAGTGGCTGGAGCAGCGACGGCACGCTCTGGCCGTCATCGAGCCCGACTTCGAGCATCCAGCCCACCCGATGCACGGGGTGCCAAGCCATCGGCACTGACCCGCGTTTCGGCGTTCATCGGGTCGGCCGGCGAGCCGCGAAGACATTGACTGGAGGCGCGACTCGATGAAACGAGTGGTCGTGACCGGCGGCAGCGGCAAGGCCGGCCGCGCGGTTGTTTCGGATCTCGTCGAGCACGGCTACGACGTCGTCAACGTCGATGTCGTCCCCTCCCCGACGGCCGTCGCGCCCTTTCTTCGAGCCGAGCTGACGGACCTCGGGGAGACGATCGAGGCGCTCCGCGGAGTTGAGGCGGTCGTCCACCTCGCGGCCATTCCGGCGCCGCGCATCCGGACCGTCGAGCGGACGTTCGAGATCAACATGCTGAGCACGTACAACGTCTTCAGCGCCGCCGCGCTGCTCGGGCTGGACCGCGTCGTATGGGCCTCGAGCGAGACCGTCCTGGGCCTGCCGTTCAGCAGGACCTTCGCAGCGAACCTGCTCGACCCGGCTGCGACGCCCGGTCACCAGCCGCGCCCGGACTACGTTCCGGTCGACGAGGAGCACCCCCTCCGGCCGCACTCCAGCTACTCGCTTTCCAAGGTCCTCTCGGAGGAGATGGCCCGGCAGTTCGCCCGCTGGACCGGGATACCGTTCATCGGCTTGCGCTTCTCTGCGATCCGCGAACCCGACGAGTACCGGCGCGCCGGTTTCGCCGAGGCTGCCCGGAACCCCCACGCCGGCGAGTGGAACGTGTGGGGGTACGTCGATGCCCGCGATGTGGCCCAGGCCTGCCGTCTGAGCCTGACCGCCGAGATCACGGGGGCGGACGTCTTCATCATCGCTGCCGGCGACACGGCCAGCGAGCGTCCGAACGCGGAGCTCATGGCCGAGTGCTTCGCTGATGTGCCGATCCGACCCGGAACGGGCGAGCACGACACGCTGCTGTCGGTCGAAAAGGCTCGCCGGGTGCTCGGGTATGCACCGGCGTACTCGTGGCGCGAGCTCGCGGCCGTGGGCGCAGGGAGCAGTTCAGCCGATCGGGATGGCAGGTAGTCGAATGGAAGTCCTTGGCGCCGAGTCCACCAACCTCTTCATCGGCTCGGAGGCCGAGCCGCGTCAGCTGGTCCGCATTGCACTGCGCGGCGGCGCCGAGGGGCGCGGCGAGACCGGACGCGTCTCGGTCCGTGGCGACGGGCTGCGACCCGACGAGCCCGTATCGATCGGGCCACTCGAGGCGGGCGCCGACGCGCGCCTGGAGATCGGCGTGGTGGTCGGGGGGGACGCGGCTCCCGGCGACAAGATCTCCGCGGAGATCGTCGTCGAGGGCGCGGGCGAACCGGCCCGCCATCCATTCCCAATCATCGTCGCCGAGCCCGGCTGGCGCATGTTCATGGTCTCGCACTTCCACTACGACCCGGTCTGGTGGAACACGCAGGCCGCCTACACCGAGACCTGGGGCAACGCGATCCAGTACCGCTCGCCGTTCCAGCAACCCGGCCTCGCGCTCGTCAAGGCGCACCTCGAGACCGCGCGCCGGGACGCCGACTACAAGTTCGTGCTGGCGGAGCTCGACTACCTCAAGCCCTACTGGGATGCCTACCCGGAGGACCGCGAGTACATCCGCCAGCTGCTGGCCGATGGGCGCCTCGAGTTCATGGGCGGCACATACAACGAGCCGAACACGAACCTGACCAGCGCCGAGTCGACGATCCGGAACGCGATCTACGGGGTCTCCTACCAGCGCGACGTGCTTGGCGGCGCCCCGGCGACGGCCTGGCAGCTGGACGCGTTCGGGCACGACCCGCAGTTCCCGGGGATCATGGCCGATGCCGGGATCACGGCCAGCTCCTGGGCACGCGGCCCGTTCCACGAGTGGGGCCCGCACTGGGTGCGCGGCCCGCAGCGCATGCCCGTGCCCGATATGGCAGCCGGCGAGACGCCGCGTATGCAGTTCCCGACCGAGTTCGACTGGATGTCACCCAGCGGCCGCTCGCTGCTGACGTGCTTCCAGGCGGCTCACTACTCGGCCGGCTGGTGGATGGACGCCGCGCCGACGCTCGAGGAGGCCGAGCAGCAGGTCCATCGCCTGTTCGACGAGCTGGCCGCCGATGCCACGACCAGGAACGTGCTCCTGCCCGTTGGGTCGGACTACACGCCGCCGAACAAGTGGGTGACCGCCGTCGCCCGCGACTGGAACCGGCGTTATGTCTGGCCGAAGTTCGTGCCGGCCATCGCGCGCGACTTCTTCGACGCCGTCCGCGAGGAGCAGGCGCGCGCCCGGCGGCCGTTCGTGGTGCAGACCCGCGACATGAACCCGATCTACGAGGGCAAGGACGTCTCGTTCATCGACACGAAGCAGGCCCAGCGCGCCGCCGAGAACACCCTGCTGAGCGCTGAGAAGTTCGCGACGATCGCGAGCCTGCTCGGCGCGCGGTTCCCCACCGAGGCCATCGACAAGGCCTGGCGGCAGCTGCTGTTCGGCGCACATCACGACGGCATCACGGGCTCCGAATCGGACCAGGTCTACCTCGACCTCATCGGCGGCTGGCGTGAGTCGCTGGAGCTCGGCAAGGCCGCGCTCGACGGATCGCTCCGCTACCTCGGCGACCGGATCGACACGTCCGGCGAGGGGCGGGCCCTGGTCGTGTTCAATCCGTTGTCATGGCCGCGCACCGACGTCGTCCGTGCGACGGTCGAGCTGCCGGCCGCCTCGGGAACCGGCTTCCAGCTGCATGACGCGGACCGCGGCGCGGTCCCGTTCGTGATCGAGGCG
Source organism: Candidatus Limnocylindrales bacterium (assembly GCA_036506235.1). Taxonomy (GTDB): domain Bacteria; phylum Chloroflexota; class Limnocylindria; order Limnocylindrales; family CSP1-4; genus CF-16. Next base: position 8,519 of record DASXSA010000277.1, read on the forward strand.
GACGAAGACGGCGGGGGAGCTGGAGGACCCGGCCGGGCGACGATCGCGTTCGTCGCGTCGGACGTTCCCGCGCTCGGACATCGCACCTTCCGTCTGATCGAGGGCGACGGCGGAGACGAGACGGCCGCCTGGCAGGCGGTCGAGGCGACTCGGATCGAGAACGAGGCCTTCGCCGTGGAGGTCGACGCCGGGCGCGGAGGCGCCATCACGAGCCTCGTCGAGAAGCGCAGCGGCAAGGAGCTCATCCGGCCCGGAAAGGCGGCCAACGCGCTCGTTGCCTACCGCGAGTATCCCAACCACCCGCACTTCGGCGAGGGTCCCTGGCACCTCACGCCCGACGGCCGCTCCGCCTCGTCGGAGGCAACCCCAGCGACAGTCGTGGCAGAGGAGTCTGCGGTCGGACGCCGGATCGTGATCGAGGCGCCCTTCGAGGGCGGCACGCGCCGGCAGGAGATCACGCTCTGGAACGGCGCGGAGCGGGTCGAGTTCCGGACCCGCATCGATGACTACGCCGGCCAGGACACGTTGTTCCGGGTCCGCTTCCCGCTCGCTGTGGAGGGCGGAAGGCCAGTCTCCGAGACGGGCAACGCGGTCGTCGGCCGCGGCTTCGGCTTCCCCGAGATCGACGTGGCCATGGTGCCGTTCACGCTCGATCACCCGGCTTACAACTGGTTCGGCGTCGGCAACACGGCCCGCGTCGACCTCCTCGACCGGGAGGACGGCGGACGCCCGCCCCGCGCCTCGCGTGCGATCGGGATCGCCGAGGTGATCGGGCTTGGCATCGCCGAGCACGACGAGGCCGTGAGGGCGCTCGCTGTCGCACTGGTCCGGCAGGGGGTCACGTCAACCGTCTCGCGGCACGACGGCCATCGGTACGGAATCCTCAACATCGACTCGAACCTGCCCGACGTCCGGATCGCCATCGGCCGCCCCGAGGAGAACCGGTTCGTGGCCGCCGCACTCGAGGCGGCGGGCAAGAGCTACCGGTCTGAGCTCGATCGGCAGCTGGGCGGCGCAGGCATGGCGCGGGTCTGGATCCCGGCGACGCGGCAGCAGCCTGGCGTCCCCGACACGTTCCCGGACCTGCGTGGTGCGCTCGACCTGCCGGTGCTCGTCGTCGCGGGTTCGGACCCCGAACACACCATCGAGGCGATCCAGGCGCTGACGGCCGACCTCGACGACTCCCGCATCCGCGTCGAGCAGCCTTCCGAGCTCGACGGTTCGACCGGCCGGCTGGAGGACTACACGGTCTCATTGCTCAACCGGGGGCTGCCTGGCTTCAACGTCGACGCCGAGGGAACGATGTTCCTGTCGCTGATGCGCGGCTGCAGCGGCTGGCCGTCGGGCGTATGGATCGACCCACCGCGGCGCTCGGTGCCCGACGGCTCGAACTTCCAGTTCCAGCACTGGACCCACACGTTCGAGTATGCGCTCGTCGCGGGCGCCGGCGACTGGCGCCGGGGCGAGGTCGTCCGCAAGGGCCACGATTTCAACAACGAGCTGCCGGCTCGGGTCTTCGAGGCCCATTCCGGATCGCTGGAAGCGACGAAGAGCCTCCTGTCCGTGGAGCCGTCCTCGGTCGTCCTGACGGCACTCAAGCCCGGCGGCAACCCGCTGGCGAAGATGGCCGACGCCGAGGTCGACCCAGCCCGGGGTATCGCCGCGCGACTCTACGAATCCTCCGGACGACCGATGAAGGCAACGATTCGGTCGGCCTGGCCGCTCGAGGGCGTCGGCCTCACGGACCTCCTCGAAGCCAACGCGCGGCCCGGCGCTGCCGGTTCGGGGTCGACAGCGGACAGCTCCGGCGCGGTCAGCATTGACCTCGAGCCGTACCAGATCGCGACGCTCGCGGGCCGTCTCGCCGTCCCCGGGACCGGCGCCGGGTCCACTGAGCTGGCGCCCCGAGGCGAGCCGGCTCAGCCGGTCTTCTCGGATTACTGGATGCACAACAAGGGCCCCGCTCCGATGGGCTACCAGCCACTGGCCGTCCAGATTCGCCCCTGGCTGCTCGCGGCGACCGGCGACGGGGCGATCAGCATTCCAATCAGCGTGGCCTCGGAGCGAACGGATGCGCCGGTATCAGGCTCGGTGACTCTCGAGGTGCCGTCCGGCTGGGATGTCAGCCCGGCAGAGCGAGCGTTCCGGCTTGCACCCGGGGCGCATCTCTCGTTCGAGGCCAGCATCACGCCCCGTCGGGGAACGCGCGCAGGTCGCTACTTCGTGGGAGCCCGCGTGACGGATGACGCGGGTCAGACGCACGAGGACGTGGTCACGATCGACTACGGGCCGAGCCACGACGGCGACGGCCGGCAGACGGACGTGACGCTGCGCTCGGCGACCCTGGCGCATGCCGTCGAGAAGGCAGTTCGCAACGCGACCGGCGATGGCAATGGAGAAACGCCCGGGGAGGAGGCCGCGGGCCCCGAGGCGCTCGGCGGCGAGCTGACAGCCGAAGTCGTCGACCGCGGGCTCGCGATCAACGCCGGCGAGCGGGCGCAGCTCCGCGTGCGGCTGACCAATCACGCCGCGGCTGAGATCCGGGGCGAGGCCCAGCTCCTCAGCCCGCACGACATCTGGTCGATCGCCCGGCCCTGGACGCAGGGCTTCAGCGTCGCGCCGGGCGAGGACGCCGTCGTCACCTTCGAGGTCGACCCACCGTTCGACTTCGAGGGCGGCACCTGGTGGGCGCTGGTCAAGGTGATGTATTTCGGGCGCCTGATCTACACGGAGTCCGTTCCGGTTGCGATCAAGGCGATCAAGGCGGCGCGCGCGCTCAGCCTCGCAGCAGGGCGCTGAGCGCCAGAAACGGAGATGGCATGACGGTTGCATCGAGGACCGAAACCACGTCCGAGCTGAAGATGGGCGTGCTGCCCTGGGGCCAGTACACCGACTGGCCGTCGCTGCAGCGCGCGGGGCAACGCGCGGACGAGCTCGGCTACGACTCACTCTGGACATGGGATCACCTGTATCCCATCCAGGGCGACTGGCGGGGACCGATCTTCGAGGGCTACCTGACGCTGGCGGGCTGGGCGGGCGTGACCAGTCACGTCACGGTCGGGCTCATGGTCGGCGCCAACACGTTCCGGAATCCCGCGCTGACCACGAAGATGGTGACCACGCTCGACCACATCAGCGGCGGCCGGGCCATCCTCGGGATCGGCGGCGCCTGGTTCGGGCGCGAGCACGAGGCGTACGGGATCGAGTTCGGCTCAGGGTTCGGCGAGCGGCTCGACTGGCTCGACGAAGCGGTCGATCTCATGCGCCAGATGCTGCACCAGGAGGAAGCCACCGCCCGCGGGGTCTACTACCACGCCAAGCGCGTCCGGAACAATCCAGCGCCCCTGCAGGACCATCTGCCAATCCTCATCGGCGGCGACGGGGAGAAGAAGACACTGCACACCGTCGCAAAGTACGCCGACGCCTGGAACACGGGAGGCAGTGTCGAGTTCGTGCGGCACAAGGACGAGGTCCTTCGGCGCTGGTGCCAGGAGGTCGGCCGCGACGAAGCGAAGATCGAGCGGACCCTGGGGCTGGGCCTGGTTCTGCTCCGGGACGATCCTGCGGAGGCGCGAAGGGTCGAGGCCGCCATCCGGAAGCACCATCCCGGCTACGACGAGGACGGCCGTGTTGGAACGCCTGAGCAGATCGCCGAATCGCTCGTCCCGTATGTCAAGCTCGGCTTCCGGCACATCTTCTTCGACCTGCCGGCGCCCTTCGATCAGGAGACCCTCGAGCGCTTCGTCGGA
>DASXSA010000278.1:0-8996 GCA_036506235.1 Candidatus Limnocylindrales bacterium
ACGGCGCCGGCGACGGAACGGCGTTCGCCATCGCGCGCAGTGGCGGGCAGTCGGTGGGCACGTTCACGCAGGTCGGTTTCGCGGTCGACGACGTCGAGCGCGAGGTGCGTGAACTCCAGGCTCGCGGCGTCGTCTTCGAGGAGTACGACATGCCCGGACTCAAGACGACCGACGGCGTCGCGACCACGCCAGCGGGTAGAGCCGCATGGTTCAAGGATCCCGAAGGCAATGTCCTCGGCCTGATCGAATTCGGGGAGTAGCCAGCAGGTTGCCGCCACTACCCGTGACGATGCGAGGATTCGGCGCGCCGCAGCTCGCGCGCCAGATCGACCGCAGCCAACGGTCGCTGGGTGCCGGCCTGCAGGTCCTTGAGCTGGAGCGCGCCGTTCCCGGAGCCCTCCGCCACGATCACCGCAAAGTGGGCACCGTCACGGGCGGCGCCTTCCAACTGGCGCCCCAGCTTCCGACGGGACAGGTCGGCCCGCACCGCAAGGCCCTCGGCGCGTAGCGCGGTGGCCAACTGCAGCCGTGCGGCAGTCGCAGCCGGTTCGGCTCCGACGATGACGGCCAACGGAGGTCGCTCCCCCTCGGCCCGGCCTGAGGACTGGAGGTTGAGAGCGACCCGATCGAGCCCGAGCGCGAAGCCGATCCCGGGCGTCGGCTGACCACCCAGGAGCTGAACCAGGCCGTCGTATCGGCCGCCTCCGCCCAACGCCTGCTGCTGGCCTTCGGCGCCCTCCCGGTAGTACTCGAAGGCCGTCCGCGTGTAATAGTCAAGCCCGCGGACGAGCGCCGGCTCGAGGCGGTAGACGATCCCCAGCGTGTCGAGATGCGATCGGACTGCCCCGAAGTGTTCTGCGCACGCGGGGCAGAGGCGGTCGACGATGCGTGGCGCCCGGGCCTGTAGCGCGGCGAGCGACGGATCCTTCGAATCGAGGAGCCTCAGCGGGTTCGTCTCGAGTCGCCGGCGTTCGAGATCGGGCAGTTGCGTCGCGTGCTTGCGGAAGTACGTCGCCAGCTCCGCCACGTACGCGGGTCGGCACTCGGCGTCGCCGATCGAGTTGAGCAGCAGCAGGACGTCATCGAGGCCGGCCTCGCGGTAGAAACGCGCGCCGAGCTCGATGAGCTCTGCGTCGATCGCCGGACCCGGGTCGCCGATGGCCTCCACGTCCCACTGCCAGAACTGGCGATATCGACCGGCCTGGGGGCGGTCGTAGCGGAACATCGGCCCGATCAGGGAGACCTTCACCGGCTGCGGCCAGGTGTGCATCCCGTGCTGGACGTAGCCGCGGACGATGCCCGCGGTCGCCTCGGGCCGGAGGGCCCAGACCTCACCCTCCTCGCTACGTGGGACGAGGCGGAAGAGCTCCTTCTCGATGACGTCCGTCATCTCGCCGATGCCCCGCTCGAACACCGCCGCCTGCTCGAACAGCGGCGTCTCCATCTCGCGGTAGCCGTAGCGCCGTGAAAGGTCGCGCGCCACCGCCTCCAGGCGCCCGAAGACCGCGCGTTCGGGCGGCAGGAGGTCGCGCGTGCCGCGGGGCGCTTGGAAGGTGGGCATCGGCCGCAGTCTACCGACGCCTGGAGACCGTCAGCCGGCCGGCAGGGCTAGCGCAGGTCGCGTTGGACCGAGAAGACGTCCTTCAGCTGCTCGAGCCGGCCCATGACGCGTGCCAGTTGCGAGACCGAGGCCACCTGGAGCGTGGCGGTCACAACAGCCGTGTGATCGGGCGTGACGTTTACGTTCGCGGCCACGATGTTGACCCGGTTCTCTGCGACCACCTGGCTGATGTCGGACAGCAGCCCGGTCCGGTCATAGGCCTCCACGCGAATCGCGATCGGGTAGGTCTGTGCAGGCTCCGCATCCCACTCCACGTCGATCAGACGGCTGACCTCCCGCTCGTTGACGACGGTCGGGCACGACTGCAGGTGGACCGTCACGCCCTTGCCGCGGGTGATGAAGCCCGTGATCGGGTCACCGGGGATCGGGTGGCAGCACTTCGCGAAGCGCACGAGCAGATCTCCGACGCCCTTGACCCGCACTCCGCCGGTCCGCGCCGCGAGCGCCGGAGGTGCGACCGCGGGCAACGTCAGCTCGGCGTCGTCGGCGACGCCCAGCCTCGTGACGACCTGCTGCGCGCTCAGCGCGCCGTATCCGATGGCCGCGTAGAAGTCATCCATCGCGTCGTAGTTGTAGGAACGGGCGATCTCCGCCAGCCGCTCCAGGCCCACCGCCTGGATGCTCTTGCGGGCCAGCCGGCGCAGCTCCCGCTCGAGTGCCTCGCGGCCGTGGACGATGTTCTCGTCCCGGTCCTTGCGCTTGAACCACTGACGGATCTTTTCCCGGGCGTGGCTGGTCCGGACGAGGTTCAGCCAGTCGCGCGACGGCCCGTGCTCCCCCTTCGTCGTGACGATCTCGACGATGTCGCCGTTCTTGAGCCGGTAGTCGAGCGGCACGAGCCGGTTGTTCACCTTCGCGCCGATCGTGCGGTGGCCGACGTCGGTGTGGATCCGGTACGCGAAGTCGAGCGGCGTCGCGCCGGCGGGCAGGTCCTTGACGTCGCCACGCGGCGTGAACACGAAGACCTGGTCCTGGAAGATGTCGAGCTTGATGCCCTCGACGAACTCGGTCGCGTCCGAGATGTCGCGCTGCCAGTCCATCAGCTGCCGGAGCCAGGCCAGCTTGGCGTCGTACTCCCGATCGGACTTCGAGCCCTCCTTGTAGCGCCAGTGCGCGGCGATGCCCACCTCGCTGACCTGGTGCATCTGGTGGGTCCGGATCTGGATCTCGAGCGGCTTCCCGTCGAGCGCGATCACCGCCGTGTGGAGGCTCTGGTAGAGGTTGTTCTTCGGAACCGCGATGTAGTCGTCGAACTGGCCGGGGATCGGGCGCCACAGCGAGTGGACCACCCCCAGCGCGGCGTAACAGTCCTTCAGCTCGTCGACCAGGACCCTGATCGCGTAGACGTCGTAGATCTCGCCGAACTCGGCGCTCTTGCGCTGCATCTTCTTGGCGATCGAATAGAGGTGCTTCGGGCGGCCCGACAGCTCTGCCTTGATGCCGGCCTTTGTCAGCTCCGGCCGGAGCGTGGCGATCGCCCGCTCGATGTAGCTCTCGCGGCCACGCCGGCGGGTGTCGAGCAGGCGCGCGAGCTCGTGAAAGCGCTCGGGCTCGAGGACCTTGAAGGCGAGATCCTCGAGTTCCCACTTGATCTGCCAGATCCCCAGCCGCTCGGCGAGCGGGGCGTAGATCTCCATGGTCTGTCGCGCGATCCGAAGCTGCTTGTCGGCCGGCAGCGCCGCCAGGGTGCGCATGTTGTGCAGGCGGTCGGCGAGCTTGATGAGGACGACGCGGATGTCCTCCGCCATCGCCAGGAACATCTTCCGGATGTTCTCGGCCTGCTGTTGCTCGTGGGTGTGGGTGCTGAACTTCGACAGCTTCGTCACCCCGTCGACGAGACGGGCCACCTCCGCTCCAAAGCGCTCCTCGAGGTCGGGCAGGCTGTACTCCGTGTCCTCGGGAACGTCGTGCAGCAGCGCCGCCTCGACGGACGTCGGGTCGATGCCCAGGTCGGCGACGATCTGCGCCGATGCGATGGGATGCGTCACGAACGCATCCCCCGACGCGCGCTTCTGGCCGGCGTGCGCCTCGACGGCAAAGTCGAAGGCACGATCCAGCGAGGCGAGATCAGCGGATGGGTAATGCCGGGCGACGGATGCTTTCAGCTGGCGCCGCAGCGTCGCCATGCTGGGCGTCGCGGTGGTGGGCCGTTCGCGAGGCCGCACGGGCGCCAGTCGCCGTCGCGCCGGCGCTCTGACCGGGGCCGCCTGTTCGGTTTGTTGCCGCTGCAATGACATCCTGCGGGCAAGCATAGCAGCGGCCTCCCGCCTTCCCCGAGGCCCCGATGGTCCCCGCGGGGTCCCGGTCGGAGACGGCCGCGCTACCTCAGCTGACCGAGATCGATCGTGCCAACGACGGCGAGGCCGCCTGAGGTCACGGCGAACGAACGCAGCTTGAGCGGGAGGTTTGGCGTGGGCCGCAGGAGGTCGACCGAGGCGACGGGCCCCGACGACGGACGCAGGACCAGCGCGCCGCCGGAATCGATCGCCAGCCGTCCAGCCACGCTCCTGCCGGCGATCGTGAACGTGATCCGGTCAGGCGCCGCGAGGACGACCTCGGTCGGGGCCGCGCCCAGCGAGGCCTCGCCTGCGGATGACGCGACGGCGCGTACGTCGCCAGGGGTCAGGCTGATGTTCAGGAGCGCCGCGCCAGGCGGTCCGGTGACGGTAACCCGGGATGCCTGGAACGTGCCGGCGCCGGGTGGCTGGAATCGCACACCGGTCAGCGTCCCGTCCAGGCGGTCGAACGTGCGGTCGACTAGGGCGACGTCATGGAGCGTGAGGTCGACGGAGGCCATGTGCACGTCGTGGAGCGTTGCCTGCCTCGACTTGATCGTGACATCGTCGGCGTGGAGGCTTGCCAGCTTCAAAGGCGGGGATGCATCGACCGTGACGACCGTCTCCTGCCCGGTGAAGCCCGCCGCGCTGAGACCAGCGGCAGCGACGCCGCTGAGGACCGGCGGCAGCGCGAACCAGATGGCCAGGACCGCCACCACAAGCCACAACGTGATGAACGTCAGGCAGCCACGCACCTCAGCCCGCCATCGTCGCGGCCGCGCCTGCGTCGTAGCCGAGCTCGGCGAGTGCAGCGAGCGCCGCGCCGCGCTCATCCCACGGCCGTAACTCCGAGCCGACGACCATGGAGCGCTCGTGACCCATGCCGGCGAGCAGGACGACATCCCCGGGTCGGGCGCGTTCGAGGGCAGATTTGATCGCCGCGGCCCGGTCGGGAATCACCAGCAGGTCCCGGTCCCGGCGCTTGCCGGCGCGCTCTGCGCCGGCGGCGATCCCCTCGATGATGCCGGCGGGGTCCTCGCCGCGGGGATCATCGTCGGTCAGGACCACGAGGCGGCAGCGCTGGGCGGCGACCTCGCCCATCAACGGGCGCTTTCCGGCATCCCGCTCGCCAGGCGCTCCGAACACGGCGATGAGCTCGCCACCACGGGCCGCTGCGAGCGGAGCGAGATCGTCGAGCACGGTCGCCAATGCCGCGGGCGCATGCGCGAAGTCGATGACGACACCGAACGGCTGGCCGGCCTCGACGCGTTCCATCCTGCCCGGCACGCCAGGAAAATCGCGGAGTCCCTGGAGGACGCGCTCGTGATCGAGCGCGAGCGCCTCGCCGAGCGCGACCACGGCGAGGGCGTTGTGGGCATTGAAGCGGCCGGCCATCCGGACCGGCAGGGACGCCGACCAGCTGGCCGTGGCCACGTCGATCGTGAGGCCGTGCGGCCCCTCGCCTACCCTCGTCGCCCGCACCTCGGCTGAGGGGTCGGTTCCGTACGTGATGAGCCGGGCACCGGACTCGCGCGTGACGGCCTCGAACAGCGAGGATGCGGCGTCGTCGCGGTTCACGATGCCGACCCGTGGCCAGTCCTTCCGGGGCCCTCGGCGGGCGAGCCGTTCGAACAGGCTCAGCTTCGCCGCGCGGTAGGCCTCCATGGTGCCGTGCAGCTCGAGGTGTTCGGGCGAGAGGTTGGTCAGAACCGCGACGTCGTAGGCGACGCCCGCGACGCGTTCGAGCGCCAGGCCGTGGGACGTCGTCTCGACGACCGCCATGCGATCGGCGGCCTGGACCATGGCGCGCAGCGTGGCCTGCAGCTCGAGCGCACCGGGGGTCGTCATGTGGGCGTCGTTCGCGGCCCTGAGACTGCCGACCTTCGTCTCGACCGTACCCGTCAGGCCGGCACCGACCCCGGCGGCCTCGAGCGCGGCCACGGCCATGAAGCTCGTGGTGGTCTTGCCATCCGTGCCGGTGACGCCGACGACTCCCAGCGCGTGCGACGGGTCGCCATACCACCAGCAGGCGGCCTCGGCAAGGGCCGTCCGGCCGCGGCCGACGACGAGCTGAGGGAGCGGACTCTCCTCGACCGGCCGTTCGACCAGGGCGGCGGCTGCACCAGCTGCCTCGGCCTCGCCGAGGTGGTCGTGGCCGTCGTGCTGGTCGCCCCGGATTGCCGCGAACAGCCCACCGGCTTGCACTCGGCGCGAGTCGTCGCTCACGGCCGAGATTGCCAGCCCCGCGAGCCCGGCGGGGCCGATCGGCCTGCCACCCTCGCGCGCGCCCTGGAGCAGGCCGGCTCGTTCGAGCCGCGAGGCCAGATCGCCGAGTGGCTTCGGCTCGGCTGGCTCGGCGCGTGCGAGGACGTCGGACAGGGCCTGGTCGTTCATCGCGCCAGCGCTCCGGCGAGGCGCGACGCGACGCGGCCGGCGGCGTAGTGGAGCGGTCGCACGACGCGCTCGTGCGCTCCCGTCAGCTCGACCCACCTCGCCCCGAACGACTCCTTGAACTGGAGCATGCCGTACGCGGGCTCACCCTCCCGCGGGCGTCGGCGGGCGCCCGGGACGTCGACGCCGCCCAGGTCCATCGTCGATCGCCCCTCGCGCAACGCGATCTGGATGGCCCGCCAGACCAGCAGCCTCACCGCTCCGGGATGGTCGCGCCGCAGCTCCGCCCGGTCGCCGGACAGGGCGTAGCTGAGCCGGTTGCCGTGCCGGTAGAACGTGGCGCCCGCGACGACCTCACCGGCGGAGTCCTCGACCTGCAGGTAGATCGTCTGGCCGGCCCGGACGCTCGCGGTCGACCAGCCAAGGAACGCGGAGCGGCCGCCCAGCCGGAAGCGGCGCCGATCGGCAGTCGCCTCGAGCATCGAGTAGCAGCCCGTCAGCAGTCCCGTCGGGTCTGCCTGCTGCTCGGGTGTTGCGGGGACAAAGCCGTCCAGAGCCGACTCGTCGGAGGTGCCACCCCCTGCGCTGGCACGGGCGTCGAGGCGGCGGACCTGGAGTCCCTGCCGCTCCGCCTGCCGGATCAGGTTCCGCGTGGTCGACCCGAAGGCGCCGAAGACCGACGTCTCGTCGGAGCCAGCGCCGAGGTCCAGGTCCAGGCGGTGGCGGGACGGCTGGAGTTCTTCGATTTGCCGGAAGCCGAGATCCGCCAGCCGATCGGTGTAGGCCGCTTCGGCCGGCCGCTCCGCATCGGTGGCCACGACGTCCACGCCCCGGTCGGCGAGCCACTGCGTGACCGCCGCCAGGCGGCTCGCGGCAGGGGCCGGCGGTTCCGCAGGAATCGGTCCGCGTGACACGTAGGCGCCGGCTCCGGGCAGCCACCGCCAGGGCCTGCTCAGGGCCAGCACGCGAAAGGCGTCGTCGAACTGGAGGAAGTGCGCGCGCCAGCCCACGCTTTCCCGGTGCCGGCCCCACGCGACCGACTGGTAGACGTGCCCCGCGGGATCATCCACCGCACGTTCATCCCAGCTCTCAAGGTCCTCCGGCGTGGCCTCGTGGAGAGCTCCAAGTTGGAGATCGACCAGTTCCGGGTCGGCCGTCACTCGGCCCCGCCCTCGCCAAGCGGTCCGGTCTCCCCCGGCGCCTCGCCGGTACTCGCGCGCTGGCGGCGTCGCTGACCCGCGGCAAGTCGCTCGGCCAGGCGGTAGGCGCGGCCGCCGACCGGTCCGAGATCGAGGTCCCACGCGCCGATCGTCCGGACCTCCCGACCGCCAAATCCTGCCTTGAACTGGGCGATCCCGGGATTGACGAGGCCCCACATGTCGTACGAGGTGGCGCCTTGCTCGCGCGACGTCCGGATCGCCTCCCATTTCACCAGGTAGTTCGCGCGCGATTCCGCGCCGGCGGCGGTCATGCCCCCGTACGGCTCGACCACCCGGGTGCCGCAGCGCAGCAGGAACAGCGCCGCCTGCGGAACTCCCGATTTGTCGCAGGCGAACAGGAGGCGGGCCATCCCGATCGGCCGGTACGACTCCCAGACGTCGCGGTAGGCGGACAGGGTACGGATGTGCGTGCCGGTCCGGGATGCCGTTTCGACCATGATTCGATGGAAGTCCTCCAGGCGGTCGCCTTCGACGTCCTGGACCGTAACCCCCTGCGCGCGGGCCTTGTTGACGTACTGCCGCCACTTCTTGCGCAGGTCCGACCAGAGGGCGTCCTCAAGTGCGCTGAGGTCGATGACGCGCGTCCGGGTCGGCTGGACCGCCGGAGCACGACGCCAGCCGAGCCGGCTGAGCGTCCGTCGGGTCGCTCCGTCGACATCCAGGGCGCCGTCGGGCTCGACCTCCGGGTCGATCCTGAGGTGCGAAACACGGCCGGGCGCCGCTGATAGCGCCGAGCTGGCACGATGCGTCCAGCTCTCCAGCGCCGACGGGCTCCAGTCGGTGGCGATCGGCCCACGCGGGGCGTAGGCAAACGTCCACGGCATTTGTCGCGGGCGGCGAAAGAGGATCTGCGCGCCCACCGGTCCGGGTGCGTTCGCCGTCTGGTCGCTGATGATGGCCGAGGACCAGCCGTTGGGGGCCTTGACGCGAGCCCACGCTGTGAGCTGGAGATACGTGGCGACGGGATTGCTGGCGACGAAGCGGTCCCAGTCTTCGGGTGTCACGGGCGGCCGGGTCGCGGCAGCGCGTCGGACATGAGCCGGACGATAGTGGTGAGCTCCGGGATCCGCAAGGCAAGGCTGATCGCCAGGTAGACGAGGCCGCCGAGCCCTCCGGCCACCACGATCTCGAGCACCACGGTCGCCTTGCCGATTTCCGATCCGGTCGCGCCCTGGACGGCCCCCAGCGCGGCGAACGCGACGACGCCGGCAGCGAGGGACGCGGCGGCCGCCGGCACACCAGCCTTGAGCACGTCGGACGGCAGGAACGTGGGCATCCGGCGGTCGAGGACGACAAGCAGGAGCAGCGCCTCAGCCCACGAGCCAAGGGCGATGCCCAGCGCAATCCCCCCCAGCCCGAGCCCGAGGACCATGACCGCCACGATTCCGAAGGTGATGTTGATGGCGACCGCCAGGATTGCGGCAAAGACTGGCGTCAGCGTGTCGCGCGCGGCGTAGAAGGCTCTGGCCAGGATCGCGATCAGGGCCT
>DASXSA010000279.1:0-3451 GCA_036506235.1 Candidatus Limnocylindrales bacterium
GCGCTCGACTCTGCCCAGATGTTGATGTGGGTGTCTGTTGCGTAGCGGTCGATCTCGGCCAGCTCGTCCTCGGTGAAATCGAGGTTGTCGAGGGCCGCGACGTTCGACTCGAGCTGCTCGATGCTCGAGGCGCCTATGAGCGTCGAGGTCATACGCGGGTCACGCAGCGTCCAGGCCAAGGCGAGCTGCGCGAGCGTCTGGCCGCGTTGCCTCGCGATCTCGTTCAGGGCGCGGATCTTCTCCATCGCCTCGTCCGTGAGCAGCTCCGAAGACAGGGAACCGTTGCGGCTCGCACGGGACCCCTCGGGAATGCCGTTCAGGTACCGGTCGGTGAGCATCCCCTGGGCGAGCGGCGAGAAGCCGATACAGCCGACGCCCAGCACCTCGAGCGTGTCCAGCAACTCGGGCTCGATCCACCGGTTGAGCATCGAGTACGACGGCTGGTGGATCAGCAGCCGCGTACCCAGATCGCGGAGGATCTCGGCCGCCTCGCGCGTCTTCTCGGCCGAGTAGGAGGAGATGCCGGCGTACAGCGCTCTGCCTTGCTGGACGGCGCTGGCGAGCGCACCCATCGTCTCCTCGAGCGGCGTCTCGGGATCGAAGCGGTGCGAGTAGAAGATGTCGACGTAGTCGAGGCCGATCCGCCCCAGGCTCTGATCGAGGCTGGCGAGCAGGTACTTCCGCGAGCCCCACTCGCCGTAGGGCCCCGACCACATGTCGTAGCCGGCCTTCGACGAGATGACGAGCTCGTCGCGGTACGGGCCCAGGTCGTCCTGCAGGAGCTTGCCGAAGTTTTCCTCTGCCGACCCGTAGGGCGGGCCGTAGTTGTTGGCCAGATCGAAGTGCGTGATGCCGAGGTCGAACGCCCGGCGGATGATCGCGCGGCTCGTCTCGAGCGGACGCTCGTGCCCGAAGTTCTGCCAGAGCCCGAACGAGATGGCGGGAAGCAGCAGGCCGCTCCGCCCGGTCCGGCGGTAGCTCATGCTCTCGTAACGGTCGGCTGCAGGAACGTACGGCACTTCGGCTCGGGATTACATCAGCCGAACCAAAGAGGCGTCGCCCACTGGGCCAGGTCGACCGTTGCTTTTCGTTTTCGTTCCCGTTAAGCGTTGGTTGCGAGGGGTGACAACGGCACATTGCGCGGCATACGTTCTGGAGGAGATGAACCGGATGAAGCGCGCGGCCCTGGGGACCGCACTCCTCTCTGCCCTGGTCGCGGTGCTTCCGGGCGTCGCACACAGCCGGCCTCCGACGGTTCCGGCCGCCGTGCGTGTCCTGAAGATCTCCTACGTGGCCCACGACGGGCGGCCGCGGCGTGCCTATCTGATCCTGCCCGCGTGGTACGGGCCGCAACGACATCCGGCGATTCCGCTCGTGATCTCGCCACACGGGCGCGGTGTCGGCGGACGGATCAACGTCAGGCGCTGGGGAAACCTCCCGGCCGTCGAACCGTTCGCGGTGATCAATCCGGAGGGCCAGGGCCGGGAGTTGACCCTCTTCTCCTGGGGAGATCCCGGCGAGATACGTGATCTCGCCCGGATGCCGGAGATCGCGGAGGCCGCGGTGCCGTGGCTACGCATCGACCGGGATCGCATCTACGCCTTCGGGGGCAGCATGGGCGGACAGGAGACGCTGCTCCTAGCGGCGAGATACCCCCACCTCCTGGCCGGCGCGGCGTCCTTCGATGCGCCCACCAACATGGCTGCCCGCTACAAGGCCTTCGACCACATGCCGACCGGCGTCCGCCTGCAGCGGCTTGCCCGCCGCGAGTTCGGCGGGACTCCCGCCGCCGATCCGAGGGCATACCAGATCCGCAGCCCGCTCGACTGGGCACGCCAGCTGGCCTTTTCGCACGTGCCGCTGCAGATCTGGTGGAGCACGCGCGACTCGATCGTCGTCGATCAACAGCAGGAGTCCGGGCTCCTCTACCGCCAGATCAAACGATTCAATCCGGAAGCACCGGTGACGCAATACGTCGGCACCTGGGCGCACACGACCGAGATGAAGCGACACGGCTACCTGCAGTTCGCCCTCGCGCAGTTCGGACTGGCGCCGCCGACCACGCAGAAGCCGCCGAGCAACGAGCCGCTCGAGCCGCTGCACGGAATCCCGGTCTGACCCCGGCTACTTCTTCTTCTTCTTGACGTAGAAGTCGCTCTGTCCGATGAGCGGCCCGTACTTGTTCGCGGAGCGCTTACCGAGCCCCGGATAGACGTACCACCGGTAATGCCCGACGACGAGGTTCCGCTTCTTGCCCTTGAAGGTCCAGCTCTTCTTCATCCGATAGTGCGGCTTCAACGGCCACGCGGTCAGAACCTTCCGTCCGCTCACGTTCAGCGAAGCGACACGCCGCATCGCGTTGCTCGCGACGCCGAAGTACACCTGGAGGTTGTAGTACGACGCGCCCGGGACCTTCCTCCATCCGAGCAACGGCGGGCTCGTGACTGTCGTACCGCGCGCCGGCGAATAGAGCTTGGCCGCCGGAATGATGGTGACGCTCTCGACCGCCTTGTTGCCGGCGTCGTCGAAGGCGCTGATCGTGTACAGGTACTTCACCTTGTTCGTCAGGCCCTTGTCCTCGAAGCTCGAGGCCAAGCCCTTGAAGACCGCACCCGGATCCGGGCCGTCCGGTCCTGGCGTGCGATCGATCTCGATCGACTTCGTGTCGGCCGAGGCGGTCCAGGTCAAGGTTGCAGAGCCGTCGTCCCAGTCGACGCCGAGGTTCGAGAGCTTGGGCGGTGTGGAGTCGTACTTGAACGACGGGGAGGCTCCACCGGTCCGATTGCCGGCCTTGTCCGAGCACGTGCCGCTGACAGTGGTGCCGCCGGTGTCCGGGCCGCTGTAGGAGACGTCGGTGCAGGAGTCGATGCCCGACCCGCCGTCGCTCCCGTGGAACGTCACGCGGACCGGATGGTTGTACCAGCCGTCGCTGTCCGGCGGACGGTCGAACGCGACGCTGTCGATCGTCGGCGCAGAGGCGTCATAGTTGATCGACACGCCGGCGGACCCACTGTTGCCGGCGTTGTCAGTACAGCTCGCCGAGACCGAACCACCGCCGCTGAATGTTCCGGAATTACACGACGCGATACCGGAGAGATTGTCCGAGCCGCTCGCGCTGAAGTCGACCGGATGGTTGTACCAGCCGTTCGAATCAGGGCCGCGTGAAAGTGAGACGGAGACAGACGGCCGGGTGGCGTCGTACTTGATGGGACCGAAGCTCGCCTGGCCGCTCGTGTTTCCGGCCTGATCGGTGCAGGAGCCCGAGAAGGAGGCCGACCCGGTGTCCGGTCCTCCGTAGGTGGTGGACGTGCAGCCGGCAAGTCCCGACGTTGCGTCGGAGCCGTTGAAGGTGATACCGACCGGGTGGTTGTACCACCCGTTGGCATCGGTGCCCCGGCTCGGCGAGGCGCCGGTGACGGTGGGCGGCGTCGCATCCTTCTTGACCGTCACC
>DASXSA010000280.1:0-11674 GCA_036506235.1 Candidatus Limnocylindrales bacterium
TGCAACGGCGCGGATTCATCCACGCCTGAACGTGAGCCGGGATGAAATCGGGCCGGGGGATGGCGCTCCCTGCCTCTAACACGACTGTCGGTAGTAGATGACGCAGACCAAGCGAGGCGGTCTTCGCGACCTCCGAAGACGGCTCGGCGGCCTCCGCCGGTGTGAGGCGGCTACCTGAGGCGGGAGGCCTACCTGGGGCGCAGACCTACCTGAGGCAGGAGGCCTAGGTCGCGCCCGACTCCCGGACGGCCGTTCGCGCACTCTTCGCCTTTTCGGCCCAGGCGGCCAGCACGACGTCCTTGTGCGGCCGGATCGGGCAATGCCCGTCGCGGTTGTTCATTTCGTCGCAGTAACCGAGCGGCACGCATTTCGGGGCCAGGAACGACCCGAGGAACGGCGACACGCTGAAGATCTCGTGGCGGATGAGCTGGAACAGGCGGCGGATCTCCCACTGGGCCATCGTGCACAGCCGAAGGCCGGACATGTGGATCAGGGCCCGAAGGTTGGTCGTCATCACCAGGTTCGTTCGCGTGGCGTTCGGGAACACGAAGCGCGCATCCTCGCCCGGGATGCCGGCCTCGAGCAGGTCGCCATACAGACCGAGTGAGCCCTCGATCTGGTCCTCGTACCGGCGGCGGAGCTCAGGCTCGGCGTCCTCCAGCGTGGCCGGCAACATCGTCGACGCGCCCTTGTACTTCACGTAGCGCTGGCTCTGCTGGTCGAAGGCGACCCCCGCGCGGTGCCGGACCAGCTGGTGCGACAACGTGCGCGACACGCCGCTGATCCCGAACGTGAAGACGACGTGTTCGATCGTAGAGCCGTGCCCTGACTCGATCACGCCCTGGATGAGCTTCTGCTGCTTCGCGGGGTCGACTTCCCGGTCGACCGCCCGCCGGAAGATCTCGTCCGGCTCCAGCTCCGAATAGCAGGTGCGGCAGGCCGTGTAGATGAGGGGCACGTAGAAACGCTCGACGATGTCCTTGTCCGGGAACAGGAGCGTCGCCTTCATGCCCAGATCCCGCCGCCCGGGGTTACGCGGAATCGCGGTTTTCTCGCGCTCGCGCGGGGCGTCCGCACGACCGGCGGCGCCAGCACCGGCAGCTCCGACGGAGGGTGGATTGACGGGTCGGGCAGTGGGCTCAGCGGTCATCGCCGGAGGATACGCCGCCGTGATGTGCGCCGCCGCGGCCGTGTTCGGGGATTTGGGCGCCTGCGGGTCAGCTCAGCGCCGGGGATCCGGCGGTCAGCCGGGTTCCGGGACCGGGACTGCCAACCGCTCCGGCCAGGTTCCTTCGAGCGCATACGCGATCGCCTGGTCGATCGTCAGTGCCTGTCCCTCGGCAACCGCCCGCTCGGCCTCCTCCGGCGGCACGGCTTCGAGCTGCGCTCCGCGTCCCTCCATCGCGTTGATCACGGAGCGCAGCCCTGCTCCGCTCGCGGACGTGAGCGCACTCGACGCTGCGGCCAGCCGCAGCGCGCGGATGTTGTCTCCGGCCCGGCTCGCGATCGACGCGTGGTTGTCGAAGCCCATCGCGATACCCGATACGTCCCGCGCCGCCGCGAACGTCTCGAGGCTCTCGCGCCAGTAGCGGGCAGCGGTCGCCATGTCGTCGAGGTGGAAGTAAACGAGGCCGAGGGTGTGGAGCGACCAGGCGAGGTTGAACTGGTCGCCCAGGCGACGAAAGCGATCGGCGGCCTCCTGGAGCACGGGGATGGCGGATTGGTATTCGGCCCGCAGCCGGTGGACGTTGGCGACCGCCCAGAGTGCCTTGGCGATACCGGCTTCGTCACCGAGCTCCCTGAACAGGGTCAGGCCTTCGGCGGCGTATTCGCCGGCTCGCGGCAGATCTGCGCTGCTCACGAAGTACGGGAAGGCGGCGTTGTAGAGAGCGTCGGCAAGCCGCTTCGTGTCGCCAAGCGCACGCGCGATCGCGAGCGCCTCGTCGTAGTAGGTGGCAGCAGTCGGAAGGTCGCCCTGCCAGTAAACGACGCCACCCATTGTCGTGAGCATCCGGAAACGCAACTCAGGGTCGTCGCTATCCCGGGTCAGGTCCATGAGCGATGCCATCCGCGAGGCACCCTCCGCGAGATGCCCGCGCATGTGCCAGAAGCGCCAGAAGGATGTCGCGATGGCGACGGCCATCTCCACCTCGCCGGATTCCGATGCCCAGGTGAGCGCCGCCCGAATGTTGTCGTGCTCTCGCTCCAGGACATCGAGCCAGCGGGTCTGGTCCTTTCCGAGAAGCTCCGGCTCGGCACCACGAACCAGCGCCAGGTACGCCTCTGCGTGGCGGCGCCTGATCTCTGTCTCCTCGCCACTGGATGCGAGCTGCTCGAGGGCGAACTCGCGGATCGTTTCCAGCATCCGGAAGCGGGGTTGCCCGCCGACGTCGTCCTGGCGCAGGAGGCTCTGGTCGGCCAGCGACGCCAGGCCGTCGAGGACGTCGATCCCGAGCTCCTCGGCCGGCCCGCAGATCAATTCCGCCTCGGTCAAGCCGAATCCGCCCACGAACACCCCGCACCGCGCATACAGGCGCTTGCCCGCCTCGTCCAGGAGGTCGTGACTCCACGCGATGGCGCCGCGGAGCGTTTGTTGCCGTGCCGGCAGGTCGCGGGCCCCACCAGGGAGGCTCAGACGGTGCTCGAGCCGCTCGAGGATGGCTTCCGGGGGCAGGAGCCGGATCCGTGCCGCGGCAAGCTCGATGGCGAGCGGCAGGCCGTCCAGCCGGGAGCAGATCATGGCCACCGCGGGCGCGTTGGCGTTCGTCACCTGGAAGTCGGAGCGAACCGCGATCGCCCGCTCGATGAACAGCGTCACCCCCTCGTACTGGGTGAGCGCCTCCACACCCGCTGAGGCCGACGGTGGCAGGCCGAGGGGCGGCACCGCGAACTCCTGCTCCCCGGAAACCCGCAGCGGAGCGCGGCTCGTGACGATGGCCTTCGAGCCAGGGCTGGCACGCAGGATCTCGCCCACGGCCGGCGCCCCACCAACGACCTGTTCGAAGTTATCCAGGACGAGCAGGACCTGGCGCTCCTTCAGGTGGTCGAGGAGCCGATCGAGGGCCGGGCGGTTGCTCGAATCCTGGACGCCGAGTGTGGCGGCGATCGTCGATGGGACGAGGGCCGGGTCGCTGATCGGCTCCAGCGGAACGAAGAAGACCCCGTCGCGGAACTGGTCGGCCACTTCGGCGGCGACCTGCAGCGACAGCCGGGTCTTGCCGGTCCCACCCGGGCCGGTCAGAGTCAGGAGGCGGTTGGCTGCCAGGAGCCGGCCGGCTTCGGCCACCTCGCGGCGGCGACCGATGAAGCTCGTGAGCTGGGTTGGCAGGTTGTTGCGGACGGCGTCGAGCGAACGCAGCGCCTCGAACTCCGACGGCAGGCCCTGGATCACCAGCTGCCAGATGCGCTCCGGCCGCGACAGGTCCTTTAGGCGGTGCTCGCCCAGGTCGCGGAGGGACAGGTCGTCGCGTAGCGAGTTCTCGACGAGCGCGCGGGTCGTCTCGGAGACAAGGACCTGGCCGCCATGGCCGGCGGACAGGAGCCGGGCCACGCGATGGAGGTCGAGGCCGACGTAGTTGCCGTCCGCGGTCGGGATGGGCTCGCCCGTGTGAACGGCCATCCGCACGCGAACGTCCCTGCCGTCGGGCCAGGCGTATGAGGCAAGGGCCCGCTGGGCATGGGCCGCCCCGGCAACCGCCCGAACCGCGCTGTCGTACGCCATGAATAGCGCATCGCCCTCGGAGCCGAAGACCCTTCCGTCCTCCGCGTCGCAGGCCGAGCCGATCAGGCGACGGTGGGCGTCGAGGGCGGCTCCGTATCGCCCGGGGCCCAGTTCCTGGAGCAGCCGAGTGGAGCCCTCGATGTCCGTGAACAGGAACGTCACCGTTCCCGGGCGGAGCGTTGCCGATTGCGACTGGGCGGCGGTGCCCTCGGTTGCGGAGCTCATCGTCGGCGACCTTTCCGGGGCGCCCGCAGGCGGGGCGTCCGTGGCCTCGGTCAGTGGTGGTGCTGCTCGCCCGTCGCGCGCAGACGACGCGTTACGGTGCGGAGAAGGGTGAGCGCCGCCGACGGCGCCTCCGTGAGGATCTTCTCAAAGTCCCACGACGCGAGCGCAAGGCAGGTCACGGGCTCCTCCGCTACGACCTGCGCGATCCGCGGCTCCTGGTCGATCACCGAAAGCTCGCCGAAGAAGTCGCCCGGCCCGAGGTCGGCGATCTGCTCACCATCGCGAATGACCCTGGCGCGCCCTGAGGTCAGCACGAACAAACCGGTGCCGACCTCCCCCTGGCGGACGATCGCTCGACCGGCCGGGAATTCGACCTCCACGGCATGCTCCGCCGCGGCGGCAAGGACGTCTTCGGGAAGCGCGGCAAAGAGATCTACCCGACGGAGCATGTCCGCCTTCTCCTCGCGGCTCAAGGCCATCGTCGTAGACACCTCGCCCTCGCTGCTTCGTGTGCAGGTTATACGATGATCCTGCGCCGACAGAGAGGTCCAGGCCCGGCTGCGATTTCGGGCCGCGCGAGGAGGAGTCGCACGCGCATGGCCGGACAGGACGAGATTGCCGACACGCTCGCGGGACTCGCGATGTTCTCCGACTTGTCGACCCCCCAACTGCAGTCTGTGGCGCACACGTTCGAGGAGCGTTTCTTCCCCGAAGGCGAGCGAATCCTGCGGCAGGGGCTTACCGGCTCGGGGTTCTTCGTGATCCTTGACGGGCAGTGCTCGATCCTTGTCGACGGGCAGCAGCGGGCCACGCTGTCGCGGGGCGATTTCTTTGGAGAGGTGTCGATCCTCCTGGGCGAGCCGCCGGTGGCCGATGTTGTTGCCACCACGCCTGTCCGAACCCTCTTCCTCGCCGGGCCCGCGGTCGAGAGCTTCCTCGTGGGGCAGCCGCGCGTGATGTACCGGATGCTTCAGGCGCAGGCGCGCCGTCTGCGAAACGCGAACCGGTGGCGGAGCTGACCGACCGGCCCTTTCCACCGGGCGACTATCCGCTGATCGTCGTCGGGAGTGGGCCGGGCGCTCTTCAGCACTCGTACGCCCTGTCGCGACTGGGTGTCCCTCATGCCGTGCTGTCGGCCGATCCCTCACCGGGCGGCATGTTCCGACGCTGGCCGTTCTTCCAGCGGCTGCTGTCGTGGACCAAGCCATACGCCCCTGTCGAGCGCGGCACGCGGGCGTACGAGCGCTTCGACTGGAACAGCCTGCTGGCCGATGAGCCGGAAAACCGGGCGCTCCAGCCGTCGCTGATGGACGGCTCGTCCTACTTCCCGGCGCGCGCCGAGATGGAGGCCAACCTCGTCGCCTTCGCTCGACGGACCGACATCCGTGTCCGCTACGAATGTCCCTGGGAGTCGACCCGCGTCGAGGAGACGCCCGACGGTCCCCGTTACGTCCTGACGACGTCTGACGGCGAGTACCGCACACCAACGGTCGTCTTCGCGGTCGGGATCGCGGAGCCCTGGGCGCCGTCAACCCCGGGCATGGAGCTCGCCTATCACTACGCGGACACGAAGCCGGCCGAGACGTACGCGGGCAAATGCGTCTTCATCATCGGGAAGCAGGTGTCCGCGTTCGAGCTGGCCACCGGGCTCCTCCAGTGGGCCCGCCGGATCGTGCTCGCCTCGCCCAGCCCCGCCCAGCTCTCCGTCGTGACCAAGACGCTGGTCGGGGTACGGGCCCGCTACGTGCAGCCCTACGAGGACCACGTCCTGGGCGGCGGCGTCTTCATTCTCGACGCATCGATCGAGGCGATCTCACGCCGCGGCGGGGAGCTGGTGGTCAGGACACGGCGCTCCGACAACGGACAACAGCTCGACGTCGACGCGGACGACGTCATCGCAGCGACCGGCTTCGTGGCCCCGCTGCGCGACCTGCCGTCGCTCGGGGTGGCGACGTTCGGGCATTCGAAGCTGCCGTCACTGACGCCCTTCTGGGAGAGCTCGGTTGCGCCCGGGATCTTCTTTGCGGGCACGGTCACCCAGGCGGCGGGCGGGCTGAAGAAGCACGGCGTGCCGGCCAATTCGGGCGCGGTGCACGGCCACCGCTACAACGGCCGCGTGCTTGCGAGGCACCTGGCCTCTACGCGCTTCGGCGTCGAGCTGCCGCGGCCGTCTGTCGACCCGGACCGTCTCCTCGACTTCGTGCTGGATGAGCTCACGCAGGGGCCCGAGATCTGGCACCAACGGGCCTACCTCGCCCGCGTCGTCAGCGCCTCGCCCGATGCGGGGCTGCGCGACGACGGGTTCGTCCCGCTGGCGCACTTCCTCGACAGCGGCGGCGGGGACGCGCTCGCCATCACGATCGAGGCCGATGGAACAGGCGCGATCTATCCAGTCCTCTACGCCCGCACCGGTGGGACGATGTCGGAGCACGTGCTGCCGGCGAGCCCGGTCCTCGACTTTGCATCGCCTGAGCACCGCGAGATGGTGGTCGACGTCATCGGCAAGCTTGGGGTCCACACACCCGTCTGAGTTCGTTCCGCCCGTGGCGTAAGTCGGTAGCCATTTACGGCTAATTTGGCGCGGGTTAGCCGTTGACGGCTACAACCTGCTCGAGTAGCCTCTCCACGTGAACCGAGGGGGGTCGACTGCATCGCGCGGGATCGTCCTGTTCGGCGACGTCGTCGATTCCCGGCGCGATCCCGTTCGCTCGAGCGCATGGCTGCGGACGTTGTGCAGCGAGCTCGAGACCCTGTATCCGCCCGACGAACGCGTCGCAGGCTTCGGGTTCACCCAGGGCGACGAACTGCAGGGACTCCTCGCGGCCACGGCCGATCCACTGCTGGCCGTGCTCCATGCCGCACTCGACCCGGAGGCGATGAGGATGCGCTGGGCCGTCGCCCTCGGCCAGGTCGAGGTCGGCACAGGGCCCGCCACGGAACGGACGGGCGAAGCGTTCCTGCGCGCACGTGAGCTGCTCGAGGCGACAAGATTTCGCCGGGACGGCCTGCTGATGAGTACCGGGGAACCCGGCGCGGACCGCTTGCTCGACAACCTCGCACCGCTGCTCGCCGAGTTGCTCGACGACCTGTCGCCCCGACAGCGCGTCATCGCCAGGTTGATGCTGCTCGAGGGTCTCCGGCAGGCCGAGGTGGCGGCCGAGCTCGGCGTCGCACGGGCGACCGTCTCGGTGGCCTACGCGAGGGGGCGAGTCCGACCGATCGACCGACTGGCCACCGCGCTGCGCTCGATCTTCGGCGCCGGGCGCCTGGCGCTCGAGGATGCTGCGCCGGCGGGTGCGAAGGGATGACGGCCAACGACGTCCTCGTGATTGCCTGGCTGGTCCTGGCCCACCTGATCGCCGACTTCGTCCTCCAGACCGATCGGGTCGCGACGGACAAGTTCGCGACCGGTCGCCGCGCATGGCGAGGGCTGGCCGCCCACGGGTTCGCCGTCGCCGTCGCGATGTTGCCCCTCCCGTTCGCCTTCGGCGGCCGGGGCCTCGTCGCCCTCCTCGCGATCTCGATCGTGCACGCGGTCATCGACCGCTCGAAGGTCGTGCTGACACGTCGCGTCGAGGCCGCCGCGCTGGAGGAAGCCGCGTTGATGCACGAGGCCCCCGCCGTGGCTGCCAGCCTCGGGTCGGCCTGGACGCCGGTCCCGGCGGGCCTGTTCATCCTCGACCAGATCGCGCACGGCCTGGTAATCCTGTTTGGTTGGGCCATTTTCCTGCGCGGAGCACCGCTGGATTCCGGGTGGGTAAACGCGTGGACCGGTGTACTCGGCGGGTTCGACCAGGCAGCCCTCCATCGCGCCGTGCTGACCGGCGTCGTGATCTTCGCGCTGGCGATCGTGAACGTGAGGGCCGGCTCGCTGTTCGTTGCGACCCTGGTGAACCCGCGCGAGGTGATCCTGGGTGGCGATCCCCGCGACAGCGGTCCGGTGGCGGGCGACGTCGAAGCCGCCGAGCAAGCCCCGGCGTACACGTTCCGAGTCGGGCCCTTTGTTGCACGGGCCGAACCCGCTGTCCCGCCGCGCATCGTGACGCCGGCCGAGCCCCGGAGCCTCGCTTCACCGGAGCGCGTGGGCGAAGCGATCGGCATCCTCGAACGCCTCCTGATCGTCACGTTCGTGCTCACGGCGAACCAGGCGGCGATCGGGTTCGTCGTGGCCGCCAAGACACTTGCGCGCTTCAAGCAGCTGGACGACCGCAGGTTCGCCGAGTACTACCTCCTCGGAACGCTCGCCAGCGTTTCCGTCGCGCTCGCCAGCGGGCTGCTCGCGGCCGCGGCCCTGTCGGCCTGACCCCGGCGGCTGGCCGCCAGGCGATCGCCTCTTTTGCGTCTCTACTACTGGGAGTCGTGTTAGACGCGGGCACGCGGCTTGCAGGCGCCAGGTCGTCCCGCGTCACGTTCGTTCCGGATCGATGTCGTCTCGAAGACGAGCGTTCGCCCCTCCCCACTCCGTCCAACACGATTGGCACTCGTATTCAACGCGGAGCGGCCCTTCGGCCGTGAGCCGAGGCCCGGACTGGTAGGCCGCGGTCGGCCAGGCCTACGTCATGCAGCCGGGACGCGCAGTCGAGCCAGGCGTTCGGAGGCGGCGGCCAACGTCTCGAGGCGTTTCGGGAACGCGAAGCGGATCTTCGAGCGGCCGAGCTCGGAGCGCGAATAGAACGACGACCCGGGGACCGCGGCAATGCCAGGATCCTCAACGAGGCGGCGGGCGAATGAGACGTCGTCGAGCTCGGGATCGATCCCGGAGAAGTCGGTCATCACGTAGTACGCGCCGTCGGGGACGTAGACGCGGAAGCCGGCAGCTTCGAGCGCGGGCAGCAGCGCGTCCCGCCGTTCGCGATAGTCGGCTGCGAGCGTCGCGTAGTAGTCGTCCGGCAGGGACAGGGCCACCACGCCTGCCTCCTGGAGGGGCGCCGCGGCACCGACGGTCAGGAAGTCGTGGACCTTGCGGATGCCGGAGGTCAGCTCGGGCGACGCGATCACCCAGCCCACCCGCCAGCCGGTGACCGAGTACGTCTTGGACATCGAGTTCACCGCGACCGTGCGCTCGGCCATGCCCGGCAGCGTCGCCAGCGGGATGTGCTCGCCCGCGTAGACGATGTGCTCGTAGATGTCGTCCGTGAAGGCGACCGCGTCGTGCTCGGTGCACAGCTCGGCGATGAGCTCGAGCTCCCGGCGGTCGAAGACCTTGCCGGTGGGATTGTGCGGAGAGGTCAGCACGATGCCCCGGGTCTTCGGTCCGAACGCGGCGCGCAGCTCCGCCTCGTCGATCGACCAGTCCGGCTCGTGCAGCGTCACGTATCGAGGAACGGCGCCGGAGAGGATCGCGTCGGGCCCGTAGTTCTCGTAGAAAGGCTCGAACACAACGATCTCGTCGCCTGGGTCGAGAACCGCGAGCATGGCTGCGATCATCCCCTCGGTGGCGCCGCACACCACGGTCACCTGCGTATCGGGATCCACCGACCAGCCGGGATAGGTCCGGCTCGTCTTCGCAGCGATTGCATCCCGGAAGCCCTTGGCGCCCCAGGTGATCGCGTACTGGTTGACGTCGCCGTCGAGCGCCGCCTTGGCGGCTGCCTTGAGCTCGGGCGGGCAGGGGAAGTCCGGAAAGCCCTGGGCGAGGTTGACGGCGCCGTGCCGGATCGCCATCCGCGTCATGTCCCGGATGACGGATTCGCCGAACGTCTGCGCCTTCGCGGAGATGGCTGGCATGCACGCAGTCTATCGGCGGCCGGCACCGATCGGCGCCCGACGTGGGTCAGTCGCCGGCCGGCGTGCCGATCGTCGAGTCGAAGAAGGCGACCAGCCGCTGCTCGTATTCGTCCGTGTGACCGACGATTGCGTCGATGTGCCCGGAGCCCGGCACGATCCACGGATCGACCGTCCCTCCGGCGGCCCGGATGTCGGCGGCGAGCTCGCTGGCGTAGGTCACGCTTAGCCGCTGGTCTGCGGTGCCATGCGTGATGAACACCGGGCGCCCGTTCAACTTGGCCATCGCGCCGGCGGGGCTCAGGGTGGTCAGGTCGTCGCCGCTCTCGATCCGCGCGGCCAGGTAGCCGGCTTGCTCGAACCAGGTGGGGTAGCCCTTGCGAGCCAGCTCCGCCCGAATCGTTTCACCGACCTCCGCGTAGGAGCTGTCCTCCCACGTTGCGGCAACCCGCTGCTCCTCGCCGGTCGCGATGAGGACCGTCGCGGCCCCCAGGGAGAAGCCCATCAGCCCGACGTGGTGCGGCGACAGTCCGCTCGTGGACACCAGCCAGTCCCATGCGCCCAGGACGTCGCGGTACTCCTTCGTTCCCCCCGCGTAATGGCTGTTCTGGACTGTCGAATCGCCGTGGTTGCGCATGTCGATCAGCAGCACAGCAAAGCCGTGGCGGTGCAGGAGTCCAGCGGCAAGCAGGATCCGGGCCTCGCGTTTGCACGAGTTCATGCCGTGCACGACGACCACGGCCGGGGCATTCGCCACAGCTGAAGGAACGAACCATGAGCTCAGGGTTACCCCGGGGTCGCGACTTGGGATGCGAACCTCCTCGTACGCAGGCATTCGCAGGCCGGTCATGTCGACACCCGGGACGGAGAAGTTGGCGGGCGTCTGGCCCTGCCAGCGACCATCGCAGCCGGCGTGGACGACCGAGAGCTCGTCGTAGATCCGCGTCCCGACGTACAGGTAGGCCCCGCCGAGGACGACGACCACCGCGATCAAGAGCCAGACGCGGAAGTGGCGACGAAGCATGCCGGTCAGGCGTCCACTGGCGTGTCAGGAGGCGAGCACTGTCCGGGCGTTCACGGTTCGGGCGTCGCGGGCGTCCGTCCGAGGTCCGCCTCCTCAGGGAGCACCCAGCGGTAGACAGCCGCAGCGACGGCGGCGCCAAGCAGGGGACCGACGATCCACACCAGCGCGTTGTCGAGGTGCCCCGACGCGACCGCGGGGCCGAACCACCGCGCCGGATTCATGGCCGCGCCTGTCAGGGGCCCACCCATCAAGATGTCGGCCGCGACGGCAAGGCCGATCGCCAGGCCCCCGATTTTCGGTGCGCGCGGGTCGATCGCCGTGCCGAAGACCGCGAACAGGAGGAGCAGCGTCAGGATCGCTTCCACGGCGATTCCCGTGGCCATTCCGACTCCTGGCCCGAGCGCAGGCGTGCCGATGTTCGACATCCTCCAGACGCTCTCCGCGAAGATGCCGCGCAAGGCGAGCCCGGCGGCTACTGCTCCGACGAGCTGGGCGACGACATAGACGATGGCGCGCGTCCCATCGACGCGCCCGGCGATCCAGACGCCGAACGTGACGGCCGGGTTGAAATGTCCGCCGGAGACCGGCCCGAAGGCGGACACCAGGACCCCCAGCGCAAGGCCGTGCGCAAGGGCCACGCCGAGCAGCCCGGCGCCGGCGGACTGGTTTGCCGTCTGGTAGTCCATCACGACGATCGAGCCGGCACCCACGAAGAAGAACAGGAAGGTCCCAATCCCTTCCGCGACGAGCTGGGTACTCATCACACGATCCATCGGATTTGCCACCTCCCCGGCGACCCCAGCCCCGCGCTTCTGTCGAGCTCAGTATGGTCATCCGCACCGCGGCCGGGTCTAGCGCGCCGGCAGCCACCCGAGGGCGCGGGCATCCCGCCACACGCGGCAGAGCAGCTCGACGAACTCGAGGCGATCGACGGCCTCGTCGATCGTGCGCCCTACTCCAATCGCGCCATGCCGCTCCAG
>DASXSA010000281.1:0-1982 GCA_036506235.1 Candidatus Limnocylindrales bacterium
AATACAGTCCCGCCGCTGGAAGCAGACCGGCCGCGATCGGTGCGAAGTCGGTCCAGGCCACGCCAACCCCGCCGATCGCCGCGACCTTGCCCGCGATGATGGCGTTCCGTTCACCCCTGCGGGCCAGCAACACGGCGGTCAACGCCCACACGGCGGCGAGCGACGCCGCGAGCATCCGCCCCGAGCCGTTGTCCACAGAGGCGACCACCGCCCACGTCGCGCCGGCCACGCCGAGGATGGCCGCGAGCCAGCCGTACTGGCGCCATCGCATCTCCGTCGGCTCTGGCGCAGGCGTCGTCGTCGCCGGCATCCGTTCCATCGTCGTCGTCATGGTCGCTCCTTTCGGATCACTCCGTTCTGAGGATGGTTGCAGCTTGCACCCGCGCCGCCGCTCGGCCGGGGAGGTACGCGATCAAGTTGGCCAGCAGCAGCGTGGCGGGCACGGCCAGGAGCAAGGTGGACAGCGGAACCGCCGGCGACGGCACGATCCCGAGCTGGTTCGAGAACGCCGTCCAGATCCATCGGCCCACGGCGATCCCGATCGGGATGCCGAGCGCGAGGGCAAGCAACGTGAGCGTGGTTGCTTGCCACGCCACCGTCCAGGTGAGCTGGCCGCGCTGGAAGCCGATCGTCTTCAGGATCGCCAGGTCGCGGCGCCTGCGCCGGATCGACGTCACCAGCACGTGCGCCAGGGTGGCCGCCGCCATCAACGCGACGAGCGCAGCGAGGTACAGCGGGAAGTTCTGGACGCGGCCGAAGTTCACGAGGTCGGTCGGTTGCGACGGGAGGCTGACCTCGACGACGCCGCGGTCGGGCATCCGTTGTGCGATCGCCTGGCCAACTGCCATCGGGTCCGCGCCGAGTGTCGTCCTCACCAGCAGCGTGTCGGCGGCCGGCGCGCCGGGGACCAGGTACGGGGTTGATCGATAGTCGATCAGGCCGCCCTTGCCGAACTGCCCGACGTCACCCACGGGCGGCGTCACTGCGACCCCGACGACCTTCATCGGCTTCGGGACGCTTCCGAACACGCCGACGTGCACCGTGTCCCCGAGATGCTTGTCGAGCTGTTCGAGCGTCTTCGCGCCGAGCGCGATCTCGTGTTTCCCCGACGGAGGGCGACCCTCGAGGACCGGAGGTTCCACCCCACCCGACCGGTAATACACTGCCACGCCGTCGGCGGGCCGGCCGTCCACCGCGAGTCCGAGACCGACCGTCCCGAGGCCGTACGTGGCGACGCCCGGGACCCCGCGCACGGCCTTGAGGAGATCCAGCTCGTCCTCGTGAGTAGAGAACTCCACGTTGTCGTAGACCTGCACGTTCCACGTCAGCCCGTACAACCGAGGCGTGTCGAGGAGGTGGTTCAGGCTTGCACCGAACGTGAGCGCCGCCGTGAGCGCAGCGATCCCGACGGTAACCCCCGCGATCGCGGTACGCACGGGGACCGCGGTGCGGCCACGGCCGCGCTCCAGCGCCATGCGGACGCCGGTTGCTCCGGTCGCCGGGATCCCGGTCTTCGCGACCGTGTGCGCGATGGCCGAAGGGCGCTCGCCCTCGACGCCGCCCGCCTCGGCCCGCCTCGTCGCGGCGCGCCACGCCGGGATCACCGAGAACATCGCGGTGATTACGAGGATCGCGAGGGCCCCCACACCGACGGCGGTGAGATCGACGTGCAACCCGGGATGCGGCTCGGCGATGCGGGCGACCCCAGTGGGGAACAACGGCGAGGTCAACACGGCGATGACCGCGGCGAGGGCCGCCCCACCGACCGCGACCAGGCCGACGCGCAAGAGCGCGATGGTGAGCAGCTGCGAACGGGTCATGCCGAGCGAGCTCAGCGTGGGGTTCTCCCCCGATTCCAGGAACGTCTGCCGAGCGAGGGTCTGGCTGAACACGAGCAGGACCACGAGGGCCGTGAGGCCGGCCATGAGCCAGAGCGCCACCGCCTGGAGATGGAACGACCGCTCCACGTTCGCGGCCTGCGT
>DASXSA010000282.1:0-16556 GCA_036506235.1 Candidatus Limnocylindrales bacterium
CGTGGGCGCCGTACGCGTAGCCCTTGTCCTCGCGCAGGTTCATGTTCAACCGCGAGTTGAACAGCCCGCCGAGGATCGTGCTCATGACCGACACGGCGTGGAAGTCCGGGACCTTCCGCGGCAGCCCGACGTGGCCGACGCGGATCTCGCTCTGGACCGAGCCGGGCCGGTGGACCAGGCGGATGACCCGCCCGCTGTCGGCCGGCATCGCGTCGACCGGGGTGGGCGCGGCACTGCCGGGCAGCGGCAGCCACTCCCCGAAGAGCCGATTCGCGATCGATGGGACGTCCTGGCCGGAGAGGTCCCCACCCACGAGGAGCGTTATGAGTGGCGGATTGATGCCGCGTCGATAGGCGCGCCGGAGCACGTCGGGGGTGAGCGTCTCCACGGTTTCGGGCAACCCGCCCGAGGGCCGGTGATACGGCGACCCCCCGCTGAAGATCGTCTCAGCGAAGGCCTCTTCGACCCGACGGCGTGGATCGGCGCGCGCCTGCAGGAGATCGTTCAGCCGCTCCTCGCGCAACCGATCGACCTCCCCGGTCGGGAACGTGGGTCGGCCGACCAGCTCGGCGAGCAGCTCGAGCGCCGGCTCGAGGCGCTCGGCGGGGACTTCGACGCCCGCGGTGGTGGCGTCCCAACCTGCCTCGGCGTGGAGCGCTGCCCCGAGGCGCTCCGATGCCTCCACGAGCTCGATGGCGTTGTATCTCTCGGTCCCTTCCGGCAGCGCCCGCGCGGCGAGGACGGTCGCGCCACCCTCGGCGGGCTTCTCGTCGGCCGCGCCGTTCCGGAGCACGAGGGATGCCGATACCAGTGGCCGGCCCGCCATCGGGATGACGAGCAGGTTCATTCCGTTGGCCAGCTGATGCCGCTCGAACGCCGGAAACTCGTACGGCCGCGGGATACCGGGGGTCGGTCGTTCCTCGACGAGCTGGGCGACCAAACGTTCGGCGACCGCCGGCTCGCCTGAGGTGCCCTTCTGCGTCACGCCGCGATCTCCTCGTCCTCGGGCACCTCGGGCAGCTCGGCGGGGTTGCTCGCCTCGTCGGCCGGCGGAGTATCCGGGATGTAGGTCAGCACGACGCGGTTGTCGGGCTGGAAAACAGCCAGGGACGCGTCGCGGATGTCCTCCTTGGTGACGGCCAGGTAGCGCCCAAGCTGGTGGTTGATGAGATCCGGGTCGTCGAACAGCGTGGCGTACATGGCCAGACGGTCCGCGCGTTCCTCGACGCGACCCAGGGCGCCCAGCTCCTCGGTCTCCAGGAGCGCCTTCGCCCGCGTCAGCTCGTCATCTGTGACAAGCTCGCGGCCGATCCGCTCGAGCTCCTCCTCGAACGCCTTCTCCACGCGTTCGAGGGTGATGCCCGGCCGAACGGTCGCCCACCCGGCCACCACGGACGCTCCCCCGACGAAGCCAAGCGCAAACAGGGCGACGTCCTGCGCGACCCGCTCGTCGCGGACGAGCCGGTGGTACAGGCGGCTGCCCTTGCCCCCGGCGAGGATCTGGGCACCGACCTCCAGCGCGTCGAAACGCTCGTCGCCATAGACCGGCGCCCGAAAGCCGAAGTACAGCCGCGGCAGCGGAACCCTGTCCGGGACCACCTCCCGCCGTTCCTCGCCCAGCACCGGCGGAACACTGAGGTCGCGCAGGCGGGGGATGGCTGGATTCGCAGCGAGACCCCCGAAATAACGCTCGACCCACGCCCGTGCCTGCGCGCTTTCGAAGTCACCGACGAGCACGAGCACCGCGTTGTTCGGGGCGTAGTAGGTCCGGAAGAACGCGCCGACGTCCTCGAGCGACGCGGCATCGAGATCCGCCATCGACCCGATCGTCGGGTGGTGGTACGGATGATCCTCGGGGAACATGTGCGCCTGGAGCTTCTCGTTCCAGGTTCCGTATGGCCGGTTGTCGTACGACCAGCGTTTCTCGTTCTTCACGACCTCGCGTTGGTTGTCGAGGTTCTCCTGCGAGAGTGCATCGAGCAGCGAGCCCATCCGGTCGGCTTCCAGCCACAGCGCGAGCTCGAGCTGGTGCGAGGGCATCGTCTCGTAGTAGTTCGTCCGATCGAGCCAGGTCGAGCCGTTCATCGTGCCGCCCGCCGCCTGGACCAGGGCGACATGCTCGGCCTTGCCGACGTGCGCCGAGCCTTCGAACATCACGTGCTCGAAGAGGTGCGCGAAACCGGTCTTGCCGGGCACCTCGTTCTTCGATCCGACGTTGTACCAGACGTTCACCGCCACGACGGGGACGAGGTGGTCCTCGGCCATGATCAGGCGCAGGCCATTCGGCAGGCGCTCGTCGGTGAAACGGACCTCGGGCACGGGCACGTGCGACCTCCGGTTTACTGGGCATCCAGGTCGTCGGCCGATTGTAGGGGCGCCCGCGCGGCTTGACACCGAGCGGCCGCGGGACTTGACACCGAGCGACCGCGTGTTAGTGTTTCATCTAACACACGTGAGGTATCTCTGTTAGGTGACTCCCAGACCTGCTGGTCGCCGACCGGGGGGAACCGGCGTCGCCGTCCGAACTCAGCCGCTCGTTCGAGATCGTTCGTCGGGCGCCCCGTACCGCGTCGAGTTCGACGTGAGGACGGTCTATGACTTCGTATTCAGCCTGTCTCGGGACGCAGGCTCGACCGAGGACATCCCCGAGTCGGATCGGCGCTGGCTCACCGAGGCCAAGGCCGCCCTGCCGGAGCGCATCGAGTCGGATTTCGACACGCTGTTCGGCTCCGAGCACGCGGTCATCGTGGCGGGGCTGGCTGTGGACCGGCCGGACGTCACCTCGGCGGCCGGGCTGGTCGACCTCGTGGCGGCGACAGAGCCCGACGAAATCACGCAGCTCATGTTCGAGGGTGCCTCGCACGACCCCGAGATGCGCCCGGTCGTCGAGCGGGCACTGGCCGGTGACAAGCAGGCGGTCTTCGACCTGACGTGCGACTACCCGGAAGAGAAGCGCGAGGTCATGGTCCGGGCGGTCACCAAGCGAGCCGAGATGAAGGACGCGATCCTCGCCGTGCTCTCGGCGTGGCGGGCGCCGTTCGAGGACATCGAGGAACGCGTGAAGGACATTCTCGACCGCGACGTGGAGATGCGGTCGTCGGACGTGCGGACCCTCGAGCCGGTCGAGCTGGTCGAGAAGACCACCGGCGGGCTGCGCTACCTCTCCGAGCGTGGCGTCCGACGGGTCATCCTGGCGCCCAGCTACTTCGCCCGGCCGTACAACATGGTCATGTCGGCCGATGACTGGCGGCTGTTCGGCTACCCGGTCGCGGACGCGGCGATCGAGGGCGACGACACGCTGGCTCCGCCGCAGGGCGTCGTGCGCCTTCATCGCGCGCTGGGCGACGAAACGCGGCTTCGGATCCTGAAGCTGCTGACCGACGGCGACCGCTACCTGACCGAGATCGCGGGGCAGCTGGAGCTGTCGAAGCCAACCATCAAGCACCACCTGGCCCTGCTTCGAGCGGCCGGCCTCGTGACCGTCACCGAGGAAGGCGGCCTGACCTATTACAGCCTCAGAAGGCCACGCCTCGATGAGGCGTCGGTCGAGCTGAAACGCTTCCTCATCAACTAGGGGCATCTGTTTGCCGGCCATTCATCCGCTGACAACACCGGCGAGTTAGATAACTGACTAACACAAGAGAGATCAAACAGACGACATCGCGAAGGAGCTCGAGCGTGGAATTCTCAAATCCGGACATCCACTCGGCGATCGTCGAGGAGCGAATTGCTGAACTACAGCAGGAGGCCTCCCGGGATCATCTCGCGCAGCTGGCGCACAACGGCCAGCCGCCCGATGAGTCCGAGGCGCGCGTTCACGGTGCCGGCCTGAGGGGTCGCCTCGGGCACGGACTCATCGCGTTGGGGCGTGTGATCGAAGGCGCCGAAGAGACGGCACGTGACGGGCACGGCCAGGCCCATCTCCACGGGGAGGCACAGCCGCGCGCCTCGAACGATCCCCAGGCGGCCTGAAGGCCGTCATTGGTGAAGGCCAGATCCGATGAAGGTCGGGCTGCAGCTGCCGCCCTTCAGCTGGCCCGGTGGCGGGCCAAACTCGGGGCCTGACTCCTGCTCGAGTCAAATTGGTCGACCAGTGAAGGCGGCCATGTGCCCTTTCGTGCAAATTCCACCGCCGGCCACGTTGGGTCGTCCGGGAATTTGACTCCGCGCGGAGTCAGACGAGGACGGGCTCGGCTGGCCGGCGTCGAGAGGAGGGCACCCATTCGTGGAGCGGGCGAACCTCGGCCAGACGTGAGACGACGGTCGGGTCGAGGGCTTCCGCGGCAGCGACCGCCGTTTCCATGGCGGTCAGGCAGAGGATTCCCTCGGCGACGGCTGCGTGCCGGATCTCGGCCGCATCGCGGACCGCGCCGGATTGCGGCGCGGGGGTGTTGACGACGAGGCCGACCGACCCGGAGGCGATCAGGTCGATGAGGGCGACGGGGGCGTCCGGGTGCTCGGGCGATGAAGGCTCGCCGACCTTGGCGACGAGCAACGTCTCGAAGCCTGCCTCTTCCAACGCGGCCGCCGTACCGCTGGTCGCCGCGAGTCGATACCCCGCGGAGGTGAGGGCCCGTGCGAGTCGAGGCAGAAGCGGCCGGTCGCGGTCGGCGATGGATACGACGGCAATCCCACCGGCTGCGCGGGATGGAGGTGGAACGAGTGCGGCTCCGAGCA
Source organism: Candidatus Limnocylindrales bacterium (assembly GCA_036506235.1). Classification (GTDB taxonomy): domain Bacteria; phylum Chloroflexota; class Limnocylindria; order Limnocylindrales; family CSP1-4; genus CF-16. The sequence goes on from DASXSA010000282.1 coordinate 4,678, forward strand.
GCGCCTTCGCCATTGCGACCCTCGGATCTTCGTGGATGCCGATCACCTCACCCGTCGACTGCATGCCAGGCCCGACTGACGGATCGACGCCGCGCAATTTCGCCGTGGAGAACGCCGGCGCCTTCACCGCGGTGAACGAGGGCGGCGGTAGAAGGCCGTTCGGCCAGCCCATCGACTCGAGGCTCTCCCCGAGCGCCACGCGGACCGCGAGCTCGACCATCGGGACGCCGGTCACCTTCGAAAGGAAGGGCACGGTTCGCGACGCTCGCGGGTTGACCTCGATGAGGTACACGCCGTCCTCGCGCACGATGAACTGCGCGTTCACCAGTCCGTGCGCCCCGAGCGCCCGGACAACCCGCTCCATCGCGGCCACGATCAGGCCCTGGTCGGCATCCGAGACGGTCTGCGGAGGGAAGACACCGACCGAGTCACCCGAATGAACGCCGGCCTGCTCGACGTGCTCGAGGAGTCCGGGGATGAGGACGGTCGCACCGTCCGAGACGGCGTCGACGTCGACCTCCACGCCCTCGAGGTACCGGTCGATCCGAACCGGGCGGTCTGGATCCACGACGGTCGCCGCGGCGAGCTGGCGGACGAGGTCGTCAGGCGAGTAGCAGAAGTCGATTGCCAGCCCGCCGATCACGAACGAGGGCCGGACGATGACCGGATAGCCGATCCGCTCGGCCAGCGTCAACGCCTCCTCGACGCTGTGCGCCATACCACCTTCCGGTTGCGGGATGCCGAGACGGTCCAGCAGCGCCGCGAACCGCGTGCGTTCCTCCGCCTGGTCGATGGCGTCAAGGTCGGTACCCAGGAGCGGCACGCCTGAGGCCGCAAGTGGCGCGGCGAGATTGAGCGGCGTCTGGCCGCCGAATTGCACGAACGCCGGGAGTGGCTCCTCCCCGTCCCGCGTCTCGGCGTCGACCACGCTCCGGACCGACTCGGGATCGAGGGGCTCGAAGTAGAGGCGGGACGAGGCATCGAAGTCCGTCGATACCGTCTCCGGGTTCGAGTTGATCATGACGGCCTGCCAGCCCTGGGCACGGAGTGCTTCGGCGGCCTGCACGGCGCAGTAGTCAAATTCGATGCCCTGCCCGATCCGGACCGGCCCCGAACCGATCACCAGGGCTGCAGGCCGCGAAACCGGCATGGCCTCGGGCGGCGAGCCGGCCGCCGCAAACGTCGCATAGAAATATGGGGTCTCGGCGGCGAACTCGGCCGCGCACGTATCGACCATCGCGTAGCCGGGCCGCAGACCGACGCCCAGGCGCGCGGCGCGGACATCGCTCTCCCCGACTCCTGCGAGGCCAGCCAGCTCCCGGTCGCCGAAGCCGGCTCGCTTGGCGGTGACGAGCAACGGGGCCTCGGAGGCACTGCGGTCCACGAGGCTCGAGCCCGCGCGGCGTACCTCGCCTTCGATGCGGACGTTGCGGCCCATCTCGGCAAGGAACCACGGGGCGATCCCCGTCACCTCGCGGATGATGGCCTCCGGCACGCCGCGGCGGTGTAGCGCGAGGATCCGCCACAGCCTCGAGTCCGACGGCGCGAGGAACTGGCGCAGGACGATCGGGGCGGCGGTCCGCTCCGCGAGCCTCGTCGACTCGCAGGCCTGGCCCTGCTCGTCGACCCCGCGAATCGGCTCGTCGTCTTCGCGGTCGCCCGCGGAGACCTGCGCGAGGTAACCGAGCGTCGGGCTCCAGCCGATGTCCTCGGCCAGTGGGCCGGCGCCCGCCTGCTCAAGGCCGCGGAGCGCCTTGTTCAGCGCGGCTCCGAAGGTGCGATCGATCGCCATGACCTCGCCGGTCGCCTTCATCTGGCTGCCCAGGGATCGGTCGGCCGTGGGGAACTTGTCGAATGGGAAGCGCGGCAGCTTCACGACGACGTAGTCGAGCGCCGGCTCGAACGCCGCCACGGTCGTGCCGGTGACGACGTTGGGGATCTCGGCCAGCCGCCGCCCGACCGCGATCTGCGCCGCGACTCGGGCGATCGGGTAGCCCGTCGCCTTCGAGGCCAGGGCCGAGGAGCGGCTGACGCGGGGGTTCACCTCGATGACCGCGTACTCGGACGAGTCGGGCGACAGGGCGAACTGGATGTTGCAGCCGCCCTCGACGCCCAGCGCCCGGATGATCGCGAGCGCCGCGCTGCGCAGTCGCTGGTGGACCGGGTCGGGCAGCGTCTGGACGGGCGCGACCACAATCGAGTCGCCGGTGTGAATGCCCAGCGGATCCACGTTCTCCATCGAACACACGGCGATGCACGTATCGTCGGCGTCGCGCATCACCTCGTACTCGATCTCCTGCCAGCCGACGAGGCAGCGCTCGACGATCACCTGGCGGATGGGACTCGCGCGCAGGCCTGACCGGATGCGCTCGCGATAGGCCGCCTCCGTTTCGACGATCCCGCCCCCCGTGCCGCCGAGCGTAAACGCCGGCCGCACGATGGCCGGCAGCCCGATCTCGGCCAGCGCGGTTTCGGTCGACTGGGCGATGGCTCCGTCGTCGAGGCCTTCGACGATTCTCGACGGCGCGTACGGCTGCCCGATTCGATCCAGGAGGTCGCGGAAGCGCTCGCGATCCTCCGCGGCCTCAATCGCCTCCAGAGGCGTCCCAAGGAGGCGCAGCCCGTGCCGCTCCAGCACACCTGCCCGCGCGAGATCGACCGCCAGGTTGAGTGCCGTCTGACCACCGAGACCGGCCAGCAGGCCGTCCGGCCGTTCACGCGCGATCACGGCTTCGACCGCCTCGACCGTGAGGGGCTCCAGGTACACGGCGTCGGCCACGTTCGGGTCTGTCATGATCGTGGCTGGGTTCGAGTTGACGAGGATCGTGCGGACGCCTTCCGCCCGGAGCGCCCGGCAGGCTTGCGTACCGGCGTAATCGAACTCGGCGGCCTGTCCGATCACGACCGGGCCGGACCCGAGGATCAGGACGGAGGTGGGCCGCGCTGGGTGCGACCCGCTCGCGTCCCCGCGGGTAGGTGGCGATAGCACGGGTGCAGCGGGTCTCATCGCCGGCGCTGGGCGACGGCTGCGGCCACGAACCGGTCGAAGACGGCCAGCGCGTCGAGCGGGCCGGGGCCGCCTTCGGGGTGGTACTGCACGGTTTCGATAGGCAGCTCGACGTGACGCAGCCCTTCGACGGAGCCGTCGTTCAGGTTGACCTGGCTCACCCGGAAGCCGCTCTCTCGCGGCAGCGTGTCGCCCAGCACCTGGACCTCGTGGTTCTGCGCGGTGACCTGGACCGTTCCGCTGTCGACGTCCCGCACCGGGTGGTTGGCGCCGTGATGGCCGAAGCGCAGCCTTCGGGTCTCCGCGCCGGCCGCCCGCCCGACGATCTGGTGCCCGAGGCAGATGCCGAGCAGCGGTCGCCCGTCTTCGATGGCGGCGCGCGCCAGTTCGACCTGATGGCGGAGCCGCGCGGGATCGCCCGGACCCGGCGACAGGATGAGGCCGTCGATGTCGGGCGCGAGGGCTTCGGCGGCGCCCACGGTGTACGGCAGGATACGGACGCGGGCGCCGCGCCGGCGCAGCGAACGCACGATGTTGGACTTCAGACCGAGGTCGACGATCGCGAGCAGCGGGCCGCCCTCGGACGGGTCGCCCTCGTCCCTTGCGGCCTCGATCGAAACCTGGCTGACGAAGTCCTGGTCCTCCCAGCGCGGGACCGCTTTTGCCGCGTCGACGGCGCTCTCCGCGTCGAGCTCACCAGGGCGCCTGATCACGGCACGGATCGAACCGTTCGCCCGCAGGTGACGCGCCAGCGCGCGGGTGTCGACGCCGGCGATCGCCGGGATGCCCGCAGAGCGGAGCAGGGTCGCCAGCTGTCGGCCGTCGTCCGCGACGGCCGCAGTCGCGTTGGCCACGATGAGACCTCGCAGCCACGGCCGCACCGACTGGTCGTCGTCCAGCAGACGTCCGTGATTGCCGATCAGCGGGTAGGTCATGACCACGAGCTGGCCGGCATAGGACGGGTCGGTGCACACCTCCTGGTAGCCCGTCTGGCTCGTGTTGACGACCAGGTCGCCACCCGCCTCGAGGGGCGCCCCGAACGCGACGCCGGGGAATACGCGCCCGTCGGCGAGCGCCAGCAACGCCGGTCCGTGATGGCCGATCCGCGCGTCGACGACGGTCTCCGGCGGCGGCGTTGGGAGGACGTCGGTGACCATCATGGGTGGGCGCGCGCCGTCTCGCCGGGTGGGATGGAAAGGGATTGGCCGCCGCTGTTGCGGCAAGTGCCGGCGGGCAGCCGTGGGCACACGGGCGCTCGAGCCTCCTTCCCGGCCTCACTGGACCGGTTCGCCGGCCTCACTGGACCGGCCGTCAAGGGTCGGCACAGGTTAGCACGATGAGTTCGCCGCGGGCTGCTTCGGCCAGGTAGCGAAGCGCGTTGGCCGCGCCAGGAAATCCAGCGAAGGTCAGCTCGGCGAGGGACTCGCGGTCGACTTCGGCGTCGCGCTCAGGCTCGGCGAGGGCGACGGCGTCCTGGAGGGCTTCGGGGTCGGTTTCGGGGTGGGAGTCGGTGCCGGCGGTGGCGCAGAGCAGCGCGGGGCAGCCTGCGGCGGCCCGGCAGCGACACGGGTCGGCGGATCCGTCACGAACGTCCTCGACGGCATCGTTCCGGCGGCCGTGAAGAGCCGCGCGCCGAGAGCACGGATGGCTGCGAGGTCCGGCAGCTGGATGGAGCCGCGGGCGTCGTAGCCCGGCCGGACGAGCGGCGCCTTGATGACGGTCTTGTAGACGTCCTTCCAGTTGATGTCCGTCGCGAGCGGGGCGAGGTCGGGCAGGATCTTCGGTGGGACGTTCGTCTCGAGCGTGTCGCCCAATGCGCGCATGAAGCCGACCGGGTCGTCAAGGAAGCCGCCGCGGACGATCCGGTCGCGGATCGCGACCAGGACCTCCTGCTGGCGGGCTGCCCTGGTGAAATCGCTCTCCCCCGCGGAATGCCTGATGCGCGCATACGCCAGCGCCGCGTAACCGTTGAGGTGGTGCCGGCCTGCCCCGATCGAGAACCCGTCGTACCCGTACTCGCGGTAGCGGTAGTCGCACAGCGCGTGGTCGACGTTCACGTCGATCCCGCCGACTGACCTCACGAGCTCGACGAAGCCGGGCAGGTTGACCTGTGCGTAGTAGTCGATCCGGACCCCCAGCATCTTGCCGAGCGCGCCTGCGAGCACCGCCTGGCCGTTGCCGTTGTAGCCGGGGAACGCGGCCGGATGCCAGTGCACGTAGGAGACGAGGCTGTTGAGCTTCGGGTGGAATACGCCGAGACCGTGAGGCAGCGGCACGTCGACCATGTCGCGTGGCACCGAGACCATCGAGACGCTCTCGGCGACCGGGTCCAGCGACGCGACGATCATCGTGTCTGTCGACGCGGTGTTGCGGTCGGGACCGGAGTCCATCCCGAGCAGCATGATCGTCGTCCGGCGCTGCGTGATTGCGGGGCTCGGTGACGCCGACGCTCCTCCTGAGGGAGAAACGCTCGCGCCCGGTGCGTCCGGCTCCTCGAAGATCGGGAATGGCGCGGTCACCGAGGGCGAAAAGATCCTGGCCTCCTCCTGGCGGACGAGGCTCGTGTAGGCGCCAAGCGCGGCCTGCGGCACGATCACGAAGATCAGCAGCAGCGCGACCGGCAGCGCGTCGCGCGCGCGCATCCGCGGAAACGCTCTGCTGACGACCACCGTTGCGACCGCCAGCAATCGCCAGCCGAGGAACGCGATCTGAGCGACGAGCAGTGCTGCAATGACATCCGGGTCGGCGAAGTAGGCCAGCAGCTTCGTGCGCGGCTCGGTCAGGACGACCACGAAGATGAGGGCGACCGCGACAACGACCGGCGCCAGCAGCAAGGCAGCAGCTCGCGGGCGGCCGATCAGCAGATGACCGAGGCCCGGCACAAGCGACGAGAGGAGTCCCGCCACGTAGCGTTGGCGGGGACTCGCGTTGATCGGGCGCCGATCAGAGAGTTGCGCGGATTCGGCTGGCGGCTCCGCGACTGGCTCGCCCGCGGGCACGGGCGGGCTCAGGGAGTCGTCGGTCATTCGGTTTCCAGGCCCCTCTCCTGGCCGGCGGCACCCTCACACGCCATCCGGGCCGCGGCGGATCGTACTCCACCCCGGCAACCCCGCGCGGGATTGGGCGGGACCCGGGCTAGATGACCGGGTCTGCGTCTGGTGGCGGAGGCGCGTCCGCGCCCAGGCCGAGGCGATGCGCGATGGCCGCGGCCTCGACCCGCGAGTCCACCCCGAGCTTTCCCAGGATGTTCGAGACGTGGACGCTCGCGGTCTTCCGGCTGATGAACAAGCGATCCGCGATCTGCTGGTTTGTCCAGCCGCCGGCCACCAGCCGGAGCACCTCTTCTTCGCGAGGCGTGAAGCCGAGACGTATGATCGCCGAGACCTCCGCCGATTCGCGTGCAGTCGCTCCGCCCGCGAGGCCGCCCGACGCCGCTGCGCCGGCGGGAGCCAGGTCGAGACGGGCCTGGCGCGCAAGGAGCTCGATCTCACGAAGAAGCGCTCCGGCGCCAAGGCGGAGGGCCGTCTGGTGGGCGGCGGCCAGTGCGGTCTCCGCTTCCCCTCGTGAGCCCCGTGCCGCCAGGATCGCCCCGGCCTGCCGGTGGCGCGCGTATGCCGCGACGAACGGTCGGCCCAGGCCCTCCCACGCTTCGGCGGCAACCCTCCAGTCGTCAGGGCTCGCGGTCATTTCCAGCCTGCCGATCTCCGCCCCGCACAGGGCGGCGAGCGCTTCGAGCATGCGCTGGAGTCCCTCCGGCATGGGTCGGCCACCTTCGCCCGCTCCCGAGGTCATGGCCACGAGGCGGTCGGCCAGGTCGTTGCCGCGAGAACGTGCCTCGGACTCGGCGCCGGCGTCCCTCCGTGCTCTCGCTCGCTCCGCTGCGTCAGCCTCGGATCGAAGGGCGGCCGCGACCAGCCACCCGAGCGCCGGTTCGGGAGGGCCTTCGTTCGCCGTTTCAAGGGCTTCCGCCACAGCCGCGCGGCAGTGATCGACCCGGCCTTGCCATGCCGCGAGCTCGGCTTGTGCCGCGAGCAGCGCGTTGCGGTACTCCGTGCCGCCGAGCCGGTCGTCCACCGATCGCGCCAGGCGGAGGTGGAGCTCCGCCGCGTCGAACGCTCCTCTGCCCGTCTCGAGGCGCGCCCGATTCAGATGGAGCCAGACGGCCGGCCGACCGGAAGGCTCCCGCTCGAGGCCTTCGCGCGTCGCCCGGTCGGCCTCCTCCCAGTCGCCCAGATCCAGGAGCGCATGCGCGGCGCTGCCAAGCAGCAGGGCGCCATAGGTCGCCGACAGCCCGAGCCCGCGCGTCTTCGCGAGCCCTTCCCGCGCTACTTCGAGCGACTCCTCCGTCCGCCCGAGGACGTCGAGCAGGACGGCCAGGCTGGTGTACCCGAGACCCAGCCCCTCGACTCCGTCGATCGATTGCGCGATCGCGAGCGCGGATCGGAACAGCCCGATGCCCTCGTCGACATCGCCCATCATGGCCGTGTCCCAGCCCATGATGCCCATCGCGAATGCCTCGTCGGCGCGTGAGCCGACCCCGCGGGCCTGTTCCAGGGAGGCGCCGGCGTGTGCCAGCGACTCCTCGTACCGCCCCGCGAACATCGCGATACCCGCCAGGTGGCCGAGGATCCGGGCACGAGCTGCTGACGGCGGGCTGGCGGGAACGAGACGTTGGGCTTCGGCCACTGCCTCGGCCGCGCCGACGCGGTCACCGGACTCCCACAGGAACCAGCGAAGTCGCTCGTTGAGCATCCCGGCGCGCACGCCGTCCCGCGTGGCATCGATACCGGCGAGGGCAGCGCGACCGAGCTCCACGGCCCTCCGGAAATCGCCAATGAGACAGGCGCACTCCGCGGCCCGCTTCAACAGATCGACATGGCCGCGAACCTCTCCATCGCGAGTGTCAGGGCTGTCCTGCAGGCGGTCCCAGAGCTCGAGGGCCCGCTCGTAGTAGCGCAGCGCGTCGCCGAAGGCATACACGCGCTCGGCTGCCATGCCCGCTTCGATCATCGCCGGCACCGCACGCGGCCAGTCGCGGGCGGCATCCCAGTGATAGGCGAGCTCCGCCGGCGCCGGCGCTTCTGCGCGTACATCGCCAATCCGCTCCGAGAGCGCCCCCGCGAAGGCGGCGTGGAGCCGCGCCCGCTCCCCCGGCAGCAGCTCCGCGTACACGACTTCCTGGAGCAGCGCGTGGTGAAACGCGTAGCTCACCTCTCCGCCCGGTCCGCGCACCGGCACCAGGATCTGGTGGTCAATCACCTCGCGCAGCGCCGCATCAAGCTCCTGGGCCGGGATGTCGAGAACCGCGGCCAGAAGGCCGTCGTCGAGCCGCCGACCCGCAGCCGACGCGATGCGAAGCACGTCCTGCGCGGACTTCGAGAGCTCCGCCACACGAGCAAGGAGCACGTCGCGGAGTTGTGGTGGAAGCTCGCCCGCGGGTCGTTCCGTCGATGCCGCGAACAGCTGCTCCGCAAAGAACGGGTTGCCGCCCGACCGCTCGAGGATGTGGTCGGCCTCTTCGCTTGCCGGAGCGGCGCCGCCCATGGCGGTGAGCTGCGCCACCAGCTCGTCGCGCGCGAACGGCTTGAGGTCGATGCGCTCGACGCCGTCGCGCCGCTCGAGCTCGGCGAGCAACGGCAGGAGCGGGTGGTGGCGGTCGATCTCGTCCGTCCGAGCGGTCAGGACGAACAGCACGGGCGTCGCTCGAACCGAGCGGACGAGGAACAGCAGGAGATCGCGGGTCGAGGCGTCCGCCCAGTGAAGGTCCTCGATGACGGCGACGACCGGCTGCGCCCGAGCCAGCCGCTCGAGGACGCCGAGCACCAGCTCGAACAGGCGGGCCTGCGACAAGCGGGACGGCAGAACCCCCGCGGCTCTGCTCGCGTCAACCGGGCCGACCCGGGTTGCGATCTCGGGCAGCAGGCGGGCGAGCTCGGCCCGTCCGGGACCCAGGAGCGCCGGCAGCGCTCCGGCATCAGTCTCCCGGAGCAGCGTCCGCAGGGCCTCGATGAAGGGCGCATAGGGCAGGCCGGCCTCGCCAAGATCGAGGCACGAACCCACGATGACCCTGGCCCCGGCGTCACGCGCGTGCCTGGTGAAGGCCTCGATCAGTCGGGACTTTCCGATGCCCGCCTCGCCGCCCACGATGACGGTGTTCGGCCCGCCGTTCGCGGCTCGTTCGTACGCCGCCTCGAGCCGATGAAGCTCGGCGGTGCGCCCCACGAACCCTGGCGACGCGACCTCGACCACGGCGCGCGAATCATACGCGCGCCCTGCCGGCCCTCCGGGGAGTTATCCCTTGCCCCGGTGTCGCTCCCAGAGCGAAGCCGGGGCGTGGCGGAGTTCAGAACGCGATGTCGGCCGTCGCGAGACGTGCCCGGAGCTTGGATCGGGCGCGGCACAGCAGCGTCCTCGCGGCCGATTCGGTCCGCCTCAAGGAGCGCGCAACCTCGGGCCCTCGGTAGCCGTACGCGGCGAGCATCACGGCCGTCCGGTCGGTCTCGCTCAGCTCGCTCAGAGCCGCGTGAACCGTTCCGTCGCGTTCCCTACGAAGGAAGGCGTCCTCGGGCGAGTGTTCGGTCTCGCGCTGGACGAGGCTGGTTGACCAGCGTTCAGCGGTGCGCGTTCGACGCGCGCGGCTGGTAACGAGATTTGCGCCGACGCGGTGGAGCCAGCCGCCGATGTTGTCCGGAAGCCGCCCAGCCTGCGCTTCACGCGTCAGACGCAGGAACGCCTCCTGGCAGAGGTCCTCCGCCGTGGCCGGGTCACGGGTCAACGCCAGGAGCTGTCCATAGAGCGCTCGAGAGTGTGCTTCATATGCCGCCTCGATCGTCTGCTCGACGGTCGGTCCCAGTTCATCGCCAGCAAATCGATCGTTTCCAATCTCGGACATTGCCCTTGCCCTCGTGCACATCGGCAGGTGCCGGTGCGCCCGACGCTCGGGCTAAGGCGGGGCGTTCGAGATCGGTCGGGGACTCAGTTCTCGCCGTCGTCGGGCTTATTTCCGAGGACGCGCCTCAAACGCAGGGCAATCCCGCGAGCACGAAGACGGTGCGCGGGCGCGCCACGGAGTCTTGCGCACCCACGCATACTGTCGGCGGCCGGCGAGGCGGGGTCCGGGGCACTCCTCGCAGAAACCGGCATGCTCGGGGATCATCGATGGACGTCTTCAATCAGGGTGTCGGGATCCTTCAACAGGTCATCCACTGGTTCCAGACGCTGGCGCCCGGTGGCTTCGGCCTGATCCTCCTGCCGCTCGGCGCACTGGGGGTTGTCAGCCTGCTGGTCGCGCGCAACCGTTGACGGCTGAGGGCTGACCGGCCCCGCCAGCTCAAGCAACTGGCCTGGCCGTCGACACGGATCGCGATGGGCCCGCGCGCCCGCACAGATCAACCGCGCGAGATCACCCACCACTGACAGGGAACACAAGCTTGCGCCGGGGCGGCTGGGCCTAGAGTGGTTTCGTGTCCTACCTCGAGGGGATCGCGGCTTTTGCCCTCGGGTTGCTCGGCGTTTGGCTGGCCCTCGTCGCCTTGCTCTGGATTCACCGGCCGACCCGTGCGCTCGCGCTGCCCATACTGCGCCTGATCCCGGACGTCATCGTCCTTACGCGGCGGCTCCTGGCGGATCGCTCGCTACCCCTCGCGCCCCGGCTCGCGTTGGTCGGCCTGCTCGGGTGGCTGCTGATGCCCATCGACCTCATCCCGGATTTCGTGCCCGTCATCGGCCTGCTCGATGACGTGGTCGTCACGGGCCTGGTCTTGCGCTGGGTCGCGAGGCGGCTGGGGCCCGGCGCTCTGGCCGATCGCTGGCCGGGACCACCCGAGAGCTTTGAGCTGCTCCGTCGGCTGATTACGTAATCGGTCGGGCCGCTCGCGGCCCGTCGGGCGGCTCCACCGCAACGTAGGTGCAGCGGCAGACCTCGCGACGACATCGGACGACCGGCAACGGCGGTGCGAAATCGATCGGATGGCGGCCCTGCTCGGAAACGCGGACACACTCGGCGCAGGCACCAGGTGCGAGCCGAAGCTCCACGCTGCGAATGCCCAGGCCCCGGAAACGCGCGAGTGCTGCGCTCTGATCGAGGTTGGCCGGCGATGCGCCGTAGCGTGAGCTCGTCATGACCCAACTCTGTCGACCGTCGCGCAGCAACGACGTAACGGCAAGGCGGCGCGTCCAACAGGAACGTCGCAGCCGCGAACGCGCACCTCGGGTGCTGACCAGGCGATGCGGCCGTCCCGGAAGGCGTACAGCACGAGTTTCGCCGTGGCGATGCTGGTGAGCCGGGAGAGATTCGAACTCTCAACCAGCTGATTAAGAGTTGGTTTCCGGCACGCTCAGGGTGGTCGTCTGATCGTACAAGGCGTCCGTCTGCGTCCGCGCGTACCACCATAATCCACGGGCTAAGTGGTACACGGAGTGGTACGGGAAGGGCCAGGAGTGCCACAGCCCCGGTCGGCCCGGCGGGGGCTAGGCTCGGGGGGCAGGCCATCGCTCACCGGGACCGGAGCCGAGGCCGGGGCCGAGGCGGTGACAACCTAGGCGTCGAGCGCCACCGTAGAGTCACCGCATGGCAAGAGGCGTCGACTCTGCGGAAGTTCGCAGGGGAGATCGGAGGAACCGACATGGCAACACCGGAGGAGCTCGTTCGCAAGGCCGAAGCCGCATACAACTCGCTCGACATCGATCGCATCATGGACCTGTTCGACCCTGACATCGTCCAATACCTGAACGGCGAGAAGCGGATCGAAGGCCGGGACGCCCTTCGCCAGGACCACCTCGAGGGCTTCCTGCGCTCGCTTCCCGATGGCTCTCCGGGGATCGAGGGCTATCGCCTCAAGAAGACGTTGCGGATGGCGTGCGGCGACATGAT
>DASXSA010000283.1:0-6531 GCA_036506235.1 Candidatus Limnocylindrales bacterium
CCAAGGCGAGGCCTACGCGCGGCTGCTCCATCGTCTGTTCATCCGACCGATCGCCGGCCGAACGCTGGCGACGTTCAAGGCGCTGGCCGAGAGCCTTGTCGATCTGCCGCTCGCCGGCGCCGCCGAGTCCACGCCGTCATCAGCGACGAATCTCCCGACATGAAGCGAGACCGGACGCGGGTGTGGATCACGGGGATCGGCGTCATCGCCGGGTGTGGCACGGGACGCGAAGCCTTCTGGGCGGGCGTCCGCGATGGCCGCTCACCGGTGAAACGCCTTGATCGCTTCGACCCCTCGCCGTTCCGCTCGCAGGTCGCTGCCCAGGTCGACGACTTCAATCCGGTCGACCACATGGATGGGAAGACGGCGCGGCTGCTGGATCGCTTCAGCCAGTTCGGCCTGGCCGCCGGACGGCTCGCGCTCTCGGACGCCCGATGGTCACCGAGCGAGGGCGGAACGGGCGCTGACCCGGCGCGCACGGGCGTCTACCTGGGCAGTGCGCTGGGCGGCATCGCGTTCGCGGAGGCGCAACACGAGCGCTACCTTGCGCGCGGGATCCGGGCGGTGTCGCCCATGCTCGCACTGGCCGTATTCGGCGGGGCGGCGCCTGCGAATCTCGGCATCGCGCTGAACGTTCGCGGACCGATCCTGTCCACGGCGAATTCCTGCGCCTCCGGCTCCGTGGCGCTGGGCGAGGCACTCGCCGCGATCCGCGCCGGCGAGATCGACGCGGCGATCGCCGGCGGCGTGGAATGCCCGCTCAGCCCGCTCGCCTTCGGCGCGTTCGACATCATTCGTGCACTCTCGAGCGGTTCGAACGACGAACCCGAGCGGGCCTGCCGACCGTTCGATGCGGGGCGGGACGGGTTCGTCATGGGCGAGGGCGCCGCGCTGCTCGTCCTCGAGCGCGCGGACCTCGCGGCCGCCCGGGGCGCCACTCCGTATGCCGAGGTGCTGGGCTACGGAGCCACGTCGGACGCACACCACATGGTCCAGCCTCGTCCGGATGGGGTGGAGGCCTCGCGCTCGGTGTCGATCGCCCTGGCGGACGCAGGCGCCGAGGCCGGCGAGATCGACTACGTCAACGCGCACGCCAGCTCGACACCGATCGGCGACGTCGCGGAATCGCGCGCACTGGCGCTCGCGCTGGGTGAGGGTGTGGGGAACGTCCCGGTCAGCGGGACGAAGGCCCTCTACGGGCACCCGCTCGGCGCCTCGGGTGCAATCGAGGCCGCCATCTGCGCGCTCGCGATTCGAGATGGCTGGGCGCCACCGTCGGTCAACCTTCGTGACGTGGACGAGCGGATCGAGCCGTTTCTGCCCTGCCTGGTCCGTCCGCCGGCGGGACTGCCGGGGCGCTACCGCCGCGTCCTGTCGACGTCGTTCGGTTTCGGTGGCCTGAACGCGGCACTGGTGCTGGGCTCGACCGACGACTGACCGCCGCCACCCGGTTCAGATGAGCGGTTTCCGGTATGTCGTGTCGCCCGAGACCGCTCGGAAGCCGACGCTCTCGTACACCCGCAGGGCACCGGTTGGGTTTTCCGCATCGACCGTGAGCGCACCTTCGGTCATGCCACGTGCCCTGAGCAGCGGAAAGCTCGCCGCCATGAGCGCCCGCGCCAGGCCGCGCCCGCGCCATGGACGGCGGACGCTGATGTTCTCGACCCAGGCGCGTCGCCGCCCAAACCGCCGGTTCTCCTCCGCGTTGATGTAGCTGCGGACCTGGCCGGCGACCTGATCGCCAGCCCACGCGATCCGCCAGAGCGTGGTGTCGCCCTGGGTCTGATCGTGAATGAAGGCTTCGTAGCCCTCCTCGCTCGAGTGGCCGCTCCCCCAGTGATCGCGAAAAGCCTCCTGGTCGGCGTCCCAGATCGCCCGTAGATCCTCCGGTCGAACCTCCCGGATCTCGAGGCCGTCGGGAAGCGGGGCATCCGGTTGGTCGTCAAGTGTTGGTCGGACCATGAGGTAGCCATGGCGGACCGGCTCATATCCGGCGCCGATGAGGAGCGCACTTCGGCCTGGCGACTGGTCGCTGGCCTCGGCCTGGAAAAACTTTGGCTCGCCATCCGGATGACTGGCCGCGGTCTGCCGCAGGCGACGCTCGTTGGTCGCGAGCATCGCCGTGCCGATCCCCCGTCTCAGCCAGTCGGGGTGCAGGAAGCAGATGTTCTCGTAGATCCGGCCGCCGGCATGTAGCTGGTACCAGGTCGACCGCCCGTAGCCCACGACCTCGCCCTGGATCTCCACGACGAAGACGTCGCGCGCCGGGTCGCAGTTGGACAGGTGCGCGTAGAAGTTCGCGAAGTCGTCGTCCGAGGTGAAGTAGTGCATGCCCTCGCTCGAGCGCGCGGCGTTCGCGACCGCGTTCATGAGCGGGTAGTCCTCGGGCACGCGGAGGTGTCGGAACCGGAGGCCGGGCACCGGCGGAAGCTCGACCCCCGGCTCGTAATCCTCAACGGTGAGGCGGCTCGCCACGGGCATCTCAGTCGATCGTGAAGTGATCCGGCCCCTGGTAGCGGCCGGTCCGTTCCTTCTCGATCTGCATCAGGACGTCGTTCAGGAGCGACGACGCCCCGAACCTGAAGCGATCCGGCGTCATCCAGCGCGGTCCGAGCGTCTCGTACAGCACGACCAGGTACTGCACGGCTTCCTTGGCGCTCCTGATCCCGCCAGCCGGTTTCACGCCCACCGCGCGACCCGTTTGCCGTTCGAAGTCGCGGACGGCTTCGAGCATGACCAGCGTCACCGGCAGAGTGGCGGCCGGCGTGACCTTGCCCGTCGATGTCTTGATGAAGTCGGCACCGGCTGCCATGGCGAGCACCGAGGCTCGCCGGATGTTGTCGTAGGTCTCCAGCTCGCCGGTCTCGAGGATGACCTTCAGGTGAGCCGACCCGACCGCGTCCTTGACCTCGACGATCTCCTCGAAGACGGTCAGGTAGTCGCCGCGCAGGAAGGCGCCGCGATCGATGACCATGTCGACTTCGTCGGCACCTGCCGCAACGGCCTCGCGCGCCTCCGTGACCTTGACGTCGCGGAACGTCTGGCCGGACGGAAAGCCGGTCGCCACCGAGGCAACTTTCACCCCCGAACCCGCGACTGCGTCGTGCGCCTCCGGGACGAGTGCCGGATAGATGCACACGGCGGCCACGGAGGGAATCGTCGGATCGCCGGGCTGCGGGTGAATGGCCTTTGCGCACATCGCGCGGACCTTGCCGGGTGTGTCCTTCCCCTCGAGCGTCGTCAGATCCATCATCCGGATCGCAAGGTCGAGCGCCCAGAGCTTGGACTCGCGCTTGATCGAACGCTTCCGCAGCGAGTCGACGCGCTCCTCGACGCCGACCTGGTCGACTGCCGTGACCCTCCCGAGGAGACTCCCGAGCGCGTTGACACCCGCGACCGGACGGCTGTCCCATGCGCGCAGGAGTTCCTGTGCGTGCTCTCGGGCGGCCGTGTCCGGCCGATGGACGGTGGTCGCCATGGGACGGCGAGGATACACCGGGTACCTGGGCTGCCCGGAGAGGGCGCGTCGGGTCCGCCCGGCGAGCTCTCTGTCCGGAGCCTCCGGCCCTCGACTCTCTCGGCCCTATAGGCCTCCGCGCACCTTCGGGAGGGCGGGCAGCCGGCGTCGTCCGGCGACGAGGAAGTGGTGGAACCAGTCGCGGACCTGGACGGCGTTTTCGACCCGCCGGAAGGGCGTTCCGGACCTGGTCAACTCGTGGGTCTCCTCGGGCACGCGCATGAGCCGGACCGGGCGGCGCAGCGAACGCAGGATCGTGAACAGCTCTTCGGCCTGCCCGATCGGTGTGCGCAGGTCTTTCTCGGAGTGCTGGATCAGCAGCGGCGTCCGGATGTTGCGGGCGTGCGTGATTGGCGACTGGGCACGGAAGATCTCGGGATCCTCCCACGGGGCGGCGCCGAGGTCGAGCCGGCCGAACGACGGTCCGGCGATGTCGCCGGTCATCATTTGCGAGGTGAGATCGTTCACCGAGCGGCAGGTGATCGCGGCCTTGAAGCGGTCGGTCTGGCTGACGATCCAGCTCGTCAGGTAGCCGCCGTATGAGCCCCCGGTGACGCCCAGGCGATCGGGGTCGGCCAGACCCTCGGCGACGAGGGCATCGATGCCCGCCAGAACGTCGCGCATCGGCCCCGGACCCCAATCCCGGAAGTTGCCGGCGTTGAAGGCCTGCCCGTAGCCCTCCGAGCCGCGTGGGTTCGCGTAGTGGACACCGATCCCGTCGGCCGCGAGGACCTGGAACTCCCAGTACGGCGCCCAGCCGTAGAGGGTGTGGGGCCCGCCGTGGATCTCGGTGACCAGGGGAGCGCGGCGGCTGCCCGCTCGCGCGGCTGGCGGGACGTACCAGGTCTGGATCTCGTGCCCGTCGACCGCGGTCCAGCGATCGGTCGGCTCGGCCAGCTGGACCTCGTCGAGCAGCTCGCGGTTGAGCTCGGTCAGGCGGCGCGGCCGCGAGCGGCGTCGGCCCCTGCCCTTTGCGCTCGCCGCGGAGGCAGGCAGGTCGAGGACCTCGACGTCCGGCAACTCGGCGGGCGACGAACGCAGATAGGCGACCCGCGAGCCACTGCCCGGCAGGGCCACCTGCGAGAACGAGGAGATGTAGTGGCGGCCTTCGGTCAGGCGCTCGAGCTCCCCGTCACGGGTGGAGATCCGCCAGAGCTCGTACGAGCCGCGTTGCGGCGCCGTGAACGTGATCCAGCGCCCATCCGCTGATACCGCCAGCCGCGGGTCTTCGCCGATCGTCACGTCGCTGCCCATCGTCGAGCCCGGCATGATGTCGTGCCGCCCCGACAGGTTCTCGCCGCCGTCGCGTGCGTCGGAGCCGTCCGCCGCCACGAGCCAGATGTCGAAGCGACTCCCGCCAGCCGCCGGGAAGCGATGTCCGAGAACGGCGAGGCGGCGGCCATCGGGTAGCCAGGCAGGCGCCCCAAAGATCGCCTCGCCGGCGGGAGTCAGGCGCGTCTCGCGACGGGACTCGACGTCCACGACAAAGACGTCCTGCCACCACCCCAGGTCGTAGTTGGGCCTCCGATTGGCTGTGAACGCGATCCGCGTGCCGTCCGGCGACCAGACCGGCTCCTGATCGCCCGACCGCCCGTTCGTCAGCGGCGTTGTCGCTCCAGTCTCGACCTCAACGAGCCAGAGCCGCGTCTTCTTGTCGTAGGTGAAACCGGCAGCGTTGCGCATGTAGAACAGCCGGTCGACGAAGCGATAATCCGAGCGCGGTGCCTCGCCTGGCTTCGCCTTCTCGAGCGGTTTGCCACGTCGCCGCGCGTCCTCTTCGCGTGTTGCGCCGTGCGAGGAGCTGACGACGGCCAGGCGCCGCCCGTCGGGCGACCATGCGCAGTCCTCCACCCCGCGCGGCAAGTCCGTCACGCGGCGAGCCTCCCCCGGCCCGTCGAGCGGTAGCAGGTAGACCTGGTTGGCGTCTTCCCGCTCCTCGATCGGAGGCGCGCCTGGCAGCTCCTCGGCCGTGAGCCGGCGATCGGAGATGAACGCGAGGGTTCGGCCGTCGGGCGAGAAGCGGGGTTGGCGGTCGTGTTTCGCCCCGATCGTGAGCTTCCGCGAGCCTTCACGACCGTCTGTGCGCACCATCCAGACCGCGTGCCGGTACCCGTCCTTGCCCGGAGCCACGGTCTGCAATGTGAACGCCACCGACCCTCCGTCCGGGGAGAGGGCAGGCTGCGTCGCGATGCGAAACCGGTAGATGTCGTCGGGGCGCGGAGCCCGAGCCATGGTCACTCCGAGTGGGCGCGGATGGATCCCGGTGGTCGCTTCCTCCAGCTGGCCGTCGATTGAGGGACGGTGTCGGCGAGGGGACGGCGGGGTTCGCAGAGGCTACCATCCTGCGACGATGGGCGAGCCCACGGCCCCGCCACAGCCGGCACGTCCAGAGCCCGCGCGCGATCAGCTGTCGCTGAGCCTGGACGCAGCACTGCCGAACCTGCCGGCGGGCGTCCGCCCGATGCTGCCGCGTCCCCTCGCCGAGCCGTTCGACTCCCCGGACCACCTGTTCGAGCCGTCGTGGGGCGGCACCCGGGCCCTCGCATTCTGCGAGTCAGCTGACCGCGGCCAACTGCGCCTGATCGACGCCGACGGCACCGACCTTGCGGGGCGACTGCCGGAGCTCGGCGACCTGTGTTCGCGCCTGATGGCGCGGTCGGCGGTGATCGACGGCGAGCTCGTGGTCGTCGATGCGAACGGGCGAGCCGACGCGCCCGCCCTGGCGGAGCGGCTTTCGGACGACGCCGGCCGGAGCGAGGGCTCCAATGGGGCGCGGCCGGCGGTTGCCTACCTCGTCTTCGACCTCCTCTACCTCGACGGCCGGCCGCTCCTCGGCGAACCCCTCTACCGGCGGCGCCAGGCGCTCCGGCGCACGCTGACGCCGGGCGAGTCGGTCGTTGCCGTACCCGCGATTGCAGAGGAAGGACGCGCGCTGCACGAGGCGGTTCGGGCCCAGGGGATCGGCGGCGTCATGGCGCGCCAGCGTTTTAGCCCGTACCTCCCTGGGGTGCGCA
>DASXSA010000284.1:0-2527 GCA_036506235.1 Candidatus Limnocylindrales bacterium
ATCACGCCGGTCGACCCGATCCACTATCAGCTGCCTTTCGAGCGCTTCCTCAACCCGGACCGCGTGACGATGCCCGACATCGACGTTGACTTCGAGGACGGCCGCCGCGACGAAGTGATCGCCTACGTCACCCGCAAGTACGGCCAGGACCACGTCGCGCAGATCATCACGTTCGGCACGATGCTGGCCCGGGCGGCGATCCGCGACGTCGGGCGCGTGCTTGGCATGACCTACGGCGAGGTCGACCGGATCGCCAAGGCCGTGCCCAATCAGCTGGGCATCAAGCTCGAGGAGGCGCTCCAGATTGCCCCCACGCTGCGCGAGATGGTCGACGCCGACGCGACCGTCCGCAGGCTCATCGACCTCGCACGGCAGCTGGAAGGCGTTGCCCGGAACGCGTCGACGCATGCGGCTGGAGTCGTGATCTCGCGCGAGCCGCTGACGCAGCTCATGCCCCTCCAGCGCGCAACGAACTCGGACGCGCTCATGACCCAGTTCGAGATGCACGCGGTCGAGGCGCTGGGCCTGCTCAAGTTCGATTTCCTGGGCCTGTCCAACCTCACGATCCTGCGCCGCGCCGTGGACCTCGTCCGTGCCCACCGAGGGGTGGACATCGACCTCGAAACGATTCCGCTCGACGACGCCCGGACCTTCGAGCTGCTGGCCTCGGGCGAGACGACCGGCATCTTCCAGCTCGAGTCTGCCGGCATGCGGCGCTACATCCGCGACCTGCGACCGACGTCCGTGTACGACCTTGCGGCGCTCGTCGCCCTCTTCCGGCCGGGACCGATGGACAACATTCCCGCCTACATCCGCCGGAAGCACGGCGAGGAGCCGGTCACCTACCTGCACCCGCTGCTCGAGCCGTACCTCGAGAAGACCTACGGGATCTTCGTCTACCAGGAAGACATCATGGCGGCCGCCATCGCGCTGGGTGGCTTCACCGGGCCCGAGGCGGACACCCTCGGCTACGCGATCCGCAAGAAGAAATCGTCGGTGCTGCGCGCGCAACGCGAGAAGTTCGTCACGCAGGCAGCCGACCGTGGCGTCCCGCCAGCCGTCATCGACGCCGTTTTCCAGGCGTTCCAGCCGTTCGAGCGCTACGGCTTCAACAAGGCCCACGCGACGTGCTATGGCCTGATCGCCTACCAGACCGCGTACCTCAAGGCCAACTTCACGGTCGAGTACATGACCGCCGTGCTGACCGCCTTCCGCGACAACGCCGAGAAGGTCGCGGCCGCGATCGCCGAGTGCCGCCGCATGGGCATCGAAGTCCTGCCGCCCGACATTCACCGGTCGCACCTCGAGTTCACGGTCGAAGGCGAGGCCATCCGGTTTGGCCTGCTGGCCGTCAAGAACGTGGGCCAGGGCGCCATCGAATCGATCATCGCGGCACGGGAGGCGGAGGGCCTCTTCAAGACGCTGACCGACTTCTGCTCGCGGATCGACCTGCGGCTGGCGAACCGGAAGGTGATCGAGTCGCTGGCCCGGGTGGGCGCGTTGAACGTCTTCGGACACCCGGCCCAGGTTGTCGAGGGGCTCGACGACGCGATCGCGGTCGCCCAGGCCGCGCAGCACGACCTCGCCACCGGCCAGACCTCGCTCTTCGGTGGAGCCGTGAGCGATGACCTGCTGCTCGAGAAGCCCTTGCCCGAAGTCACCCCCGAGCCACGTCGCGTTAAGCTCCGCTGGGAGAAGGAATTGCTGGGCCTCTATCTGACCGAGCACCCCATGGGCGAGGTGGCGGAGCAGGTCGGCGCCTTCGTCAACGCGTACTCGAGCGACCTGCGGGACGAGTCGCTCGATGGCCAGCGGGCGGTCGTAGGCGCCATCGTGACCGGCTACCGGCTCGTGATCACGAAAGCGCGCCAGACGATGGGCATTGCCACGATGGAGGACCTGCAGGGCTCGATCGAGGTGGTGGTCTTCCCGCGGCTCCACGAGCAAACGGCCGGGACATGGGCCGAAGGCGCAATCCTGCTGGTCGCGGGCCGCGTTGACCACAAGGGCGACGAGGTCTCCCTGTTGGCAGACCTGGTGGTGCCGTGGGACGAGGCGGTCGCTCGAGGTCCGGAGGCCTTCAACCGGGAGGTGGCCGCCGGCGACCGGGGTCGAGGTCGACGGACGCCAGGAGTGGCCGCGGGTGGTCGTTCGGCAGTGGGAGTCGCGGTTGGACCGGGACTACCGCCCGGCGCGAGTGGCAACGGCCACGGACGAGACGTCGTGGGAGTGCCGACCCGGTCAGCGTCTCCCGAGCGGCCCCCGGTGCCATACGTGTCGCCTCTGCGCGCCGGCTCGCCCGACGCACGAATCTCGGCCCCGGCTGCCGTGGTGGCGATCGCGCCAGCCGAACCGATCCCGACGTACAGCGAACCGTCCGACTTCCGCGGCCTCGCCCCGGAACGTGACGACGAACCGCCACTCCCGGACGAGGCGCGTGCTCGCGCGGCCGGCGCAGCCACGGGTCCCACCACCGCAGTCGAGGCGAGCCCGGACAGCGTTCTCCACGTCCGGTTCTCCGGCTACG
>DASXSA010000285.1:0-3643 GCA_036506235.1 Candidatus Limnocylindrales bacterium
GATCGTCACGGCGATTCCTGGCGGCTGCTTCGTGACCGGATCTCCCGCGGCTGGCCGACCGACCTGCGCCTGCTCGGCGCCGCCATCGAGGCCTCGTGGACCGGGCTGGCGACCGGATCGCCGGCCGTCAGTTGACACTAACGTAAGTATGCGCTAACCTTCAGTCCTTAGCCGACCGCGAAGGATCGGCCGAGACAGGAGGTGAGTCATGGGTGCCCCGGTCGCGTACTTCGAGATCGTTTCGCCCCAAGCGGAGCGCGCCCGAGCCTTCTACACCGAGCTCTTCGGCTGGCAGACGGTCGACATCGGCGACCCCACCTACACGATGGTCGACACCGGGTCAGGCGACGGCGCGATCGGTGGCGGCATCGGCCAGCCACAGCGGGCCACAGATCCCGGTGGCACGAAGATCTACATGCGGGTCGACGACCTCCAGGCCTACTTGGATCGCGCCGCGAAGCTTGGCGGCCGGACTGTCGTTCCGCCCACGCCGCTGTCGGGCGACTTCGGCTCGTTCGCCGTTCTCGCCGACCCCGACGGACAGCTCGTCGGTCTCTGGGCCTGAGCCGCCGGTGGAGCGGATGGACGCGGTGCTGGCCGCGATCGCCGAACCGAATCGGCGAGCGATCCTGCAGCTGGTCGGCCAGCGCGAGATGGCGGCCGGCGAGATCGCGGCGCAGTTCGCGGTGACGCGACCCGCGGTGTCCCAGCACCTGTCCGTCCTCAAGGATGTCGGGCTGCTCCTCGAGCGACGCGAGGGAACGCGACGCCTCTACCGGCTACAGCCCGAGGGCTTGGCCGAACTGCGAGAGTTCCTGACCGAGCTCTGGCCGGATGCCCTGCAGCGGTTCAAGGCAGCCGCCGAGGCGACCGCCTCGGGCGCCGTCGAGTCGTCCCGCCCGGGGGAGTCGACCCAACTCAGCCTCGGGTCATCAGAGATGAAGGACCGACGATGATCGATGCCAGCCTGCCGGTTGTGACCGACGAGATGCTCGCGGGCGCGCGCGCGACCTCGACCCCGTTCACCGTGGCCATCCTGCGGGCCGGTCCGCGGTTCGCGATGCCGGGCCCGGACCGTAACGACGAGGTGACGTCGATCATCTGGGCACATGGCAAGCGCAACACCGCGCTCCATCTCGCGGGCTTCCTACCGGTCGTCTGCCCGATCGCCGACGGCAGCGGCGTCGCCGGCGTCGGGATCTTCGCCGCCGACGAGACGGCGGTCGCCGAGATCCTCGACGGGGATCCTGCGATCCGAGCCGGGGTCCTGACCTACGAGCTCCACCCGACGCGGACGTTCACGATCGCCGCCGCCAAGACGTAGGGCCGCCGGGCGTGAAGCGCGGCCGCCGACGATGCATCCTGACCGCGTGACCGAGACGAACAGGGTCACGACCGGCCTCACGCTCGCTGAGCTGGCGGAGCGATCCGGGGTGGAGCCTGCCTACGTCGCGCGCCTCGTCGAGGTCGGGATCCTCCAGGCACCGAAGGGCGGCTCCGGCTTCCGCCCGACTGATCCGTGGCGCGTCCGGATCATCAAGTCACTCGATGAGAGTGGCGTGTCGCTGGACGGGATCGGCGAGGCGTTCCGGCGTGGCGCCCTCTCGCTCGAGTTCGTCGAGCAGGCTAGTTACCATCGGTTCAGCTCGACCTCTGACGAGACATTCGAGGAGATCGCTCTCAGAACCGGCATCCCGATCGACCTCGTGCTCACCATCCGCGAGTCGGCGGGATCTGGCAGGCCGGCACCGGCCGATTCGAATGGGCGGTCCAGCGTCGACGACCTACTGGCGCTGTGCGGCTCGCTGCCCGAGGTCGAGGCTGCCGACACGGACGTGGTGACCGGCCTCCTCCACCTCCGGCGTCTGCCCGAGGCGTGCGACCGTGCCCGCCGCCGGCGTCGTCCTCACGTCGAGATGTTGGTCCGGCATGGGGTCGGAACCGTCCTCGCGACGCGCCACGGGCCCTCAGCAGCTTCGGGGGTGAGCCCCCGGGCTCGCCGGAACCTGGCAAGCGCGTGCCGGGCTGGCAGGTGGGGCTCAACCGTTCCGCGATCGGGCCCGGCCTCGCCCGCCGTCATCCTCGACGTTTGTCTCGGTCCGATATCTGGACCTTCTCCGCACCGGAATGGCCGGCTAGTGCCTCGTAGGCGTCGATCGCCTGCTTGATCTGCCGCCGCTTGACCCGTGGGACGATCTCCACGAATACGGCTACGACGACGCCGGTCCAGAGCGCCCAAGCGAGCGCGTAGAGCAGGTCCGCCATCAATCCGAAAGGCTCGTGCGGCCCGGACGCTTTGATGGCATACCCGACGACCTGGAGGGCCAGGCCGAGCACGAATGCGACGGCGAGGCTTATGTACAGGATGCGCTGGCCGGTTACGAGTCGCTTCAAATCGGCGACGTTCTCGGCCATCTGGGTCGATCGCCAAGGGCCGCCAGACTGATGTTCGTCCTTGGCATCCGATCTCTGCGTCATGGTTGGCACGTCCTGACCGCCGGTTGAGCCGATCTTCTCCTTCGGGCCTAAGGAGGAGCCGACACTGCTTCCTGCGTCTCTGATCCCGTGAACCAAACCGTGTTTCGGCGAGCCGCGACGCGTCGCCGCCTTGGTCACGCTAGGCGATCTTGCGCCGGTAGGTGCGCATGGCGACGACGTACGCCACGATCAGGATCGCGACGCACCAGGCGAGCGCAACCCAGATCTCGCTGCCGACCGCCTGCTGGGTGAGCAAGGCGCGGATCGCGTTGACGATCGAGGTCACCGGCTGGTTCTCGGCGAAGGCGCGCACGGGGCCGGGCATGGTCGCGGTAGGCACGAAAGCCGAGCTGATGAACGGCAGGAAGATAAGTGGGTAGGCGAATGCACCGGCGCCGTCCACCGACTTCGCGGTCAGACCGGGGATGACCGCCAGCCACGTCAACGCGAGAGTGAACAGCAGCAGGATGCCTGCGACGGCAAACCATGCCGGAACGCCCGCCGGTGAGCGGAAGCCCATGATGAGGGCGACAAGCACGACGACAGCCAGCGAGACGAGATTGGCCACCAGCGAGGTCAGGACGTGCGCCCAGAGCACGGACGACCGTGCGATCGGCAGAGATTGGAACCGCCCGACGATGCCGCTCTGCATGTCCATGAAGAGTCGGTACGCGGTGTACGAGATGCCCGACGCGATCGTGATCAACAGGATGCCGGGCAGCAGGTAGGTCACATACGAATCCGACCCGGATTTGATCGCCCCGCCGAAGACATAGACGAACAGCAGCATGAAGGCGATCGGCATGATCGTCGTGGTGATGATCGTGTCCAGGCTGCGCGTGATGTGGCGCAGGGACCGCCCGGTGAGGACGGCGGTGTCGCCGAAGAAGTGCGTGGTCATCGTGGTTCCTTACCTGTCCGCGCTGGTGTTGCTGTCGCGCCGTTGCTGCCCGGTCCGCGGTCGCCGACGATGGCGAGGAAGACGTCCTCGAGGGTGGGCTGCTTCTCGACGTACTCGACTTTGGCGGGTGGCAGCAGCTGCTTGAGTTCGGCGAGTGTTCCGTTCACGAGGATCCGACCCTCGTGCAGGATCGCGATCCGGTCGGCGAGCTGTTCGGCCTCGTCGAGGTACTGCGTGGTGAGCAGCACGGTCGTGCCCTGCCCG
>DASXSA010000286.1:0-8510 GCA_036506235.1 Candidatus Limnocylindrales bacterium
GCCCGGGTGTCGCGGTCGGCCACGAGCTCGAGTGCGAGCAGGAGGCCGCGGCCGCGGATCTCGCCGACGTTCGGGTGGTCCACGAACCGCGCGTCGAGAAGGGCTTTGAGTCGTTCGCCCTTGTCCGCGCTCATGGCGACAAGGTCTTCTTCCTCGAGTATGCGGAGCACTTCGCCGGCGGCCGCCGCTCCGACCGGCGAGTGGGAGAACGTAAACCCGTGGACGAACGCCCCGGCTGACCTGACGGTCTCGTACACGTCGCCGGAAGTGGCGACGAATCCGAACGGCGCATACCCGGACGTCGCTCCCTTGGCTGCGATCACGATGTCCGGCCGCACGTCCCAGTGGTCCATTCCGAACCATCGGCCGGTCCGGCCGAAGCCGGTCATGACCTCGTCGGCCACGAGCAGCACTCCATACCTGCGGCAGACCTCGGCGATCCTCGACCAGTAGTCGTCGGGCGGGACCGCGGCTCCGAGGGTGGCGCCGACGATCGGTTCGGCGACGAACGCCGCCACGGTGCGCGGATCTGCCGCTTCGATCGCGCGCTCGAGCTCCACCGCGAGCTCGTCTGCGTCCCCCAGGGCATTCGCGCCCGGCTGACCGGCGCGATACGGGTACGCGGCGCTGACGTGCCGGAACCGGCCGAGCCACGCCTCATACGGTCGTCGGAGCGGCCTCCGGCCCGAGAGGTCGAGCGCTCCCAGCGTGTTCCCGTGGTAGCTGCCCCAGCGGGCAAACACGATCCAGCGATCCGGCTCGCCGCGGGCGAGGTGGTAGGCGCGGACGAGCTTCAGGGCCGTCTCGGTCGCCTCCGATCCGCCCGAGACCGGGTAGATGGCGGGCTGCTCGAGCGGCAGATGCGGTCCGAGCGCGGCGGCGTAGCGCTCCAGCGGCTCCGTCGTGAACTGGGTGCCGTGGGCGTAGGCCAGGCGTGCTGCCTGTTCGGCCATTGCCTGCCCGACGGTGAGCCTGCCGTGCCCGACCCCAACCACGACCGCTCCACCTGCGGCGTCGAGATACGCTCGCCCGTCCGCGTCCCAAATGGTGGAACCCTGGGCCCGCACTGCGGTCGGAAGGCCGGGGTCGAACGAGCGACGAAAGACCCGACCAGGCGCGGCGACCGCCTCCGGCGCAAGCGTGGGCGCGGGCGCAGGCCCGGATGGCTCGACGGAAGGACTCACCGTCGGATCGTATCGGGGGGTTGCCTTGCGCGCGGGCGAAACCGCAATTTGGCGCTCGACGCACAGCGATCCGTTTGGAGTCGAGCGCCGAGGCATGAGGGTGGAGGGGCAGGGGAACCTCAGTAGGCTCCGCGGTGTAGAGCGTGCGGTCGAACGTGGAGGGCCGTCCACTGGACGACGAGGAACTGGTCGAACGCGCACGACGAGGCGACATGCAGGCCTACGGGGACCTCGTGCAGCGCTACCAGGAGGTGGCGCTGCGAACGGCGCTGGTCGTCGGGGCCGACGCCCAGGAAGCCGAAGACGCCGCTCAGGAGGCGTTCGTCAAGGCCTATCGAGCGCTTGGCCGCTTTCGACAGGGGGCGCCGTTCCGGCCGTGGCTGCTGCGCATCGTGGCCAACGAGGCGCGAAATCGCCGTCGTTCTGCCGGTCGGCGAGCGGGACTCGCCGTGCGGGTCGCTGAGGACCGCCCCTCGATCGACGCGGCCCCGTCGCCAGAGGCGGCGGTCCTCGCACGCGAGACCCGGTCGTCGCTGCTCGAAGCCATGGGGAGGCTCGGCGGCGACGACCGGCTCGTGCTCGCCTACCGCTACTTCTTCGAGCTGAGTGAGGCCGAGATGGCCGACGCGCTCGGCGTTCCGCGCGGAACCGTCAAGTCCCGCCTCTCACGGGCGATGAGCCGGCTTCGGACCAGCTTCGGCGAGGCGGTCCAATGACGGAACGATCCGACCGAGGCCGCACCGTGGACGAGCGCCTCCGGGCGATGTCCGACGACGAGCTGGGCGCCGAGCTGAGCGCGCTCGGACGCACCCTCGCGTGGCCCGCTACGCCCAATATGGTGACCGCCGTCGCATCCGGTCTGGAGCGTCCTCCGTCGCCCTGGCCAGCGTTCGCCCAGTCGTTGTTCGGCAGGCCAGCGCGTCGTGCACTGGTCCTCGCGCTGATCGCGCTGCTGGTCGTCGCGGGGATTGCCGGCGCGCTCGGTCTCGGGCTGCCCGGCATCCGCATCCTGTTCGGCCCTGCGGCCTCGCCGAGCCCAGGTCTCCAGTCACCGTCGCCTTCCGGATCGGGCCTTCCGGGATCGCCGTCCGCCAGCCCACTGGGTGGAGCCGCCCTCGGCCTTGGCCGCCGGGTAACGCTCGATGAGGCACAGTCAGCCGTCGACTTCGCGATCCTGCGGCCCCGCGTGCCTGGAGTCGGAGCGCCCGACGAGGTCTGGCTCGACGGCGTCGGCCACGACGGCGTCGTCTCCCTCGTATGGCTCGCCCACGGCGGTCAGGCCGCTCCCGGGACGAACGTCAGGATGCTGCTGACACAGTTCCGCGGAGAGGTCGACCCGGGATTGTTCACGAAGGTCCTGGAGCCGGGCACGATCCTCGAAGCAGTGCGAGTCGGGGGTGATCGCGGCTACTGGATCACCGGCACGCTGCACCAGGTCGTCGTCCGCATCCCGAACGGTGACGTCCGCGGCGACACCGTCCGACTGGCCGGCAACGTGTTGTTGTGGACACAAGGGCCGCTGACCCTCCGGCTGGAGACGACCGATGGCAGGGATCAGGCGGTGGAGATCGCCAACTCGGCCCGCTAGCCGCCCGCGTGCTTGTGCCGGCCAAACCTGCCGCGCGCTTACGCGGTTTCCATCGGCGTGACGTCCGAGCCAATCGGGTAGGCCGATCGTCAGGCTTCGTCGCGCCGTACCAACGGCTGAAACTGGGCTCAAATCGCACACGCCGTACGTGCAGGACCCTGAATACGAGGATCCGATGCCCAGGGGGACTGACGACGAAACCGCATCCGTGACCCTCTTGAGCCCCAGCTCGAGAGGGTCCGGGACCGACGCGAACACGACGTCCCGGAGCTCAGAGCTCAAGCCGGGGTACCAGGCCCCTATCGCCAGCTCCGGCCAGAGATCACCGATCTCCAGGTCGCACGAGCGACAGCTCGTGCTGGTCGTCGAGGACGACGTCGCGATCGGCGCACTCCTCGAGACGCTTCTCAACCGCGCCGGCTACCGGACACTGCTGACCACCGACGGTGAGGCCGGCCTCAGCGCGATCGCTCGGGCGAATCCGGACCTGGTCCTCCTCGACGTCGGCCTGCCGCGGATGGACGGCTTCGAGGTCGTGCGCCGGCTTCGGAGCGATCCGCATCGCCAGATCCTGCCGGTCATCATGCTCACGGCCCACTCGCGCACCGACGATGTTGTCACCGGGCTGGACGCGGGCGCAGACGACTTCCTGAGCAAGCCGTTCCAGCACGCCGAGCTCCTCGCCCGAATCCGCAGCGCCCTCCGGCTGCGCAACGCCCTGGTCCGGATGGAGTCCGCTCACGCCGCGGTGGCGGCCCTCGCCAACGCCGTGGAGGCCAAGGACTCACTGACCGAACGGCACTGCCAGCGGCTCGCGAACATGGCCCTCCGGCTCGGGGCCAAGCTCGGGCTTGGTCACATCGAGCTCGAACCGATCGCCTATGGCGCCCTGTTGCACGATGTCGGCAAGATCGGTGTGCCCGAGGCGATCCTCACCAAGCCGGCGGCGCTCGACGCAGACGAGTGGCAGCTCATGCGCCAGCACCCCGAGATCGGCGCCCGGATCTGCGCGCCGCTGGCCGGCTCAGCGGCATTCGCGCCGATCGTGCGCCACCACCACGAGCGGTGGGACGGCAGTGGCTACCCGGACGGCCTGCGAGGCGAGCGCATTCCCCTTGGCGCCCGGATCGTCGGTTTGGTGGATGCATTCGACGCGATGACCCACGACCGGCCATACCGGAGAGGCAGGGAACTTGAGGAAGCTGTCGCCGAGGCGAAAGGCCAGGCAGGCCGCCAGTTCGACCCCGACCTCGTGCCCGTCCTCATCGGCGAACTGGAGCGCGACGGCATCGACCTCGACGAGGACGTCCCGACCGGTTCGCTGCTGCCGGCCGTCTAGGCGGCCCCCAGCGACCGCGATTTTCGCCATGCGTGCAACTTTCCCGGCTGCTAGGGTCACGCCCGTGCCAGCGGGACCGACGAAAGGGAGGTCGCCACGGACCCGAACGCACTGATCACGCTCGGCATCGAGCTGCTCTTCGCGATCGTTTTCTTCCGGGCATTCATCACCTACCTTCGCGATCGCGATCCGCTCAGCCGCGACATCACGTTCGTGTTCAGCGCGATGGCTGCGCTGTTCGTGCTCCAGCTCGTCACCCAGGTCGTGGGGCCGTTGCCCCCGATCGTCGGGGCCGTTGCCGTGGCACTGCTCCTGGCCCAGCCCCTGCTGACGCTGCGGCTGGCCGCACAGCTGGGTCGCGTGGCGCCCGTGCTCCGCTGGACGGCGGCAATCGCCTATTGCCTGACGATCGTCCCCTTCCTGGTCGTGGTGCTGTCCGCGCAGTCCACACAGCCGGGCCAGGGCGGCGCCGGCACCGGCCCGGCTCAATCCTCGACGTTGGTCGTCCTCGCCGCGATCGCCGTGTTCGTCGTCACCGAGTTCGTGGCGGCCGGTTTCCTCCTCCTGCAAGCTCGCCGTCGGACCGGCTCGGCCCGCGCCCGACTGGTCATCGCCGCGATCGCGACCGTTGCCTTCGCCACCGCCCTCCTGTCGGCCGGCGCGGGCACCGCCAGCTCGGAGGCGGCTGGTCCATCGGCCGCCGTTTCGCGCGCGGTTGCGCTCGCTTCGGCGCTCGGGTACCTGGTCGCATTCCTGCCGCCTGCGTTCCTGCGCCGGCTCTGGCAGGCCGACGCCGCATATCGCGTCGGCCAACAGCTCCTGGCCATGCCGGCCAGCTGGTCGGCTGGCGAGATGTGGTCGCAGTTCGCGAAGGCTGCTCGAGACGTGACAGGCAATGACCGGGCGCTCGTCCTTCGCGATGCGCCGGGCGACCCGAACGGGTCGGTCCATGTCATCGCGGCCTCAGGGATCGAGGGGGAATTTCGGTGGTTCGACCGGGCCGCACTCGACAGCCTGCTCGCCGACGCGGGACGAGAATTCAAGCGACTCGGCGACCAGGGACCGATTCGCGCCGAGCTCCACCGGTTGACCGACGCCCGCTTCCTCGAGGCCGTCGAGCTCCACGCTGACACGGAGCCCGGCGCCGAGCCGGAGCGGATCGTCCTCGTCCTGCTCGGGCGCTACCGCACGCTGTTCAGCGCCGACGATCGCGACGTGCTCGTCGGCCTCGGTCGGCAGACGGCGCTCCTCGCACACCGCCGGGAAATGCTTGCCGAGCAGGAGCGGCTGACCGAGCAGTTGGCCGAAACGGTCGAGGCTCTTCGGTCGGCGAGCCAGGCGAAGAGCGACTTCCTCGCCAGCATGAGCCACGAGCTGCGCACCCCACTCAGCGCGATCATCGGCTTCAGCGATCTGATGCGCGGCGAGCCGCGGCAGGGCGAGCTGTCGATGGTCCCGCTCGAGTGGGTGGAACACATCCATCGCAGCGGCAACCACCTCCTGGCACTGATCAACGACGTCCTCGACCTGACCAAGGTGGAGGCCGGACGGCTGGATCTCCAGCGGCAGACGTTCGATGTGCAGGGCGCCGTCGCCGAATCGGTCGCCGGACTCCGGCCGCTCGCCGACCGCAAGAACCTGCAGGTCACGACAGCCACCGAGCCCGCGACCGTACTGGCGGACCGCGGCCGGCTCCGGCAGGTGCTCTACAACCTCCTGTCGAACGCGATCAAGTACACGCCCGAGGGCGGCCGCATCAGCGTCGTCTCGGTCGCCAAGTCCGGCGAGGTGTGCATCTCGGTGATCGACAGCGGCATCGGGATTGCGCCCGAGGACCAGGTGTACGTGTTCGAGGAGTTCCGGCAGGTCGGCAATCCAGCGGATCGGCAACCGGGCACGGGCCTCGGCCTCGCACTGACCAAACGGCTGGTCCAGGCACACGGCGGGCGTATCGAGCTGGAATCGGAGCCGGGCAAGGGTTCGCGCTTCACCGTGTTCATCCCGCTGGCGGAGAGCGAAACCCCTGCCGGGAAGGGCGCCGTCCCGCCGCAGCCGGCGATCGCCCCACGCGCGGCGCCAGGGGTCCCGGCGGCGATGACGAATGGCCACGACGTCGCCGAGGTCCTCGTGATCGAAGACGATCCGGGTGCCGTCCGGCTTCTTCGGACCTATCTCGAAGGAGACGGCTATCGGGTCCGTGTCGCCCGCGACGGGGAACAGGGACTTGCCAAGGCCCACGAGCGTCGTCCCTCGGCGATCGTTCTCGACGTGCTGCTCCCGGGCCTGGACGGCTGGGAGGTCCTGCGCCAGCTCAAGAGCGACGACACCCTCCGTGATGTGCCGGTGATCATCGTGACGGTCATCGACGAGCGCGACGTCGGGCTGGCGCTCGGGGCTGTCGACTACTTCGTCAAGCCGGTCGATCGCGAGGCCCTGCTCGAGCGCCTGGCGCGCTACACATTCACGACGAAAGTGCGCGAACGGACCGTCCGCGTTCTGGCAGTCGACGACGATCCGGCCGCGCTCAAATTCATCGAGACGACGCTGTCGCACGAAGGCTTCCAGGTCGTGGCGCGGCCCGATGGCCGAAGCGCCGTCGAAGTCGCGCAGGACGACACTATCGACCTCGTGATCTGCGACCTGGTCATGCCCGACCTGGATGGCTTCGGGGTCGTTGCCGCGCTGAAGGGCGACGAGCGAACGCGCGATATCCCGATCCTCATCCTTACCGCGCACGAGCTGACCGGCGCCGACAAGGAGCGCCTGAACGGGAACATCCTGGGCGTCGTGCAGAAGGGGTCGGCGGCGCAGGCCGGGCTGCAGGAGTGGCTCGGCACGGCGATCGGTGCCGGGGCAGCGCCGGTGTCCGGCGGCGCGGCCTAGGCGAGCGCGATGCCGACACCGGGGGCCGCCGCTCGACTGCGCATCCTGGTCGTGGAGGACGAGCCCACGAACCGGCTCCTGCTCCATGCCGTGCTTGCGCGAAGCACGGACGACCGTGTGCGCACCGCGCAGGTCGTGGAGGCCGAAACGCTCGGCTCGGCGCGCGACCTGCTTCGTCGTGGCCGCTGGGACATCCTCTTGCTCGACGTCCGGCTGCCGGACGGCAACGGCCTCGACCTCGTCGCCGATGTGACGACCGGTCCCTCGGGCGACGGGGCGGATCGACCGGGCATCGTCGTCCTCAGTGCGAGCGTGCTGCCAGAGGACCGGGCAGCGGCACTCGAGACCGGCTGCGATGCGTTTCTCGGTAAGCCGTTCCGCCCTGATGAGCTGCTGGGACTGCTCAGCGAAATGGCCGCCGATCGGCGCCCGGCCTACCCCGTGTAGGCGCGACCCGGATCGAGCTCGACCCGGATCAGGCGCAGCTCCTCGTCGGTTGGCGGTGGCGTGCTGGCGACGTCGGCCGCGACCGACAGCTCCCAGGCGACTGTCTCTCGTACGTCCTCGACCGTCGCGCCGAGATGGATCGAGTCGAGGCGCATTTCGCCCCGCTCGTCGAAGTGGTAGATGCCGAGGTCGGTCACGACCACGGTCGGGCCACGCCCGTTCCAGCCCTGCCTCCGCCGGGTTTCGGCTGCCGCCTGCGCGCCACCCAGGTTGCCGGGTGAGGTCCGGAAGTCGATCGTCTCGACGAAGCTGCGCCGGCTCTGACGCATGATCACGAAGACCTCGCGCGCGTTGATGGCGATGTCCGCCGCGCCGCCGGATCCCGGCAGGCGCGTCGCCGGTCGGTCGTAGTCACCCCCGATCACGGTCGTGTTGATGTTGCCGAAGCGGTCGATCTGCGCTGCGCCGAGGAACCCCACGTCGACGAGCCCGCCCTGCAGGTAGAACGCGAACAGCTCGAACATGCTGGTGACAGCCGTGGCGCCGGTGACGATCGTGGGATCGCCGATGCTGAGCGGCAGCCGGGCGGGCCGGGCGCCGAATACCCCGGCCTCGTAGACCAGCTCGAGATCGGGCGCGACCGTCCGCTTGGCGAGATTCACCGCGATGTTGGGCAGGCCGACCCCGACGAAGCAGACGTGCTGCCCGGCGAGCTCGCGCGCCGCGGCCACGATCATCATCTCGGACTTCGTGAAGGGCTGGTCAATCACGGTTGCCGTTCACCCCGGGCAGGCTGCCCTCCATCAGTCCGAGTTCGGACATCGAGCCCGACCGTCCTCCGCCCGGGATTCTTGCGTTCCGATTTCGTATTCCGTTTTCGTAATCCGCCATTTCGCATTCCGATTTCGCATTCCGATTTCGCATTGGGGGCCGGCGCGGGCGAAGGGCGCACCGCGGACGTGCGATTTCGGAACGTCTGGGCGTCGGGATACCGCAAAGGCCGACCGTGGCTTCCGATTGCTTTCCGCACGCTCTCCACCCCACAACAGGCGCCAGCCAATCGTTCGAA
>DASXSA010000287.1:0-11233 GCA_036506235.1 Candidatus Limnocylindrales bacterium
GAGCTCGCTGCCACGGATGAGCGCTAGGATGCTGGGCGGCCGAAGTGGCGGAATGGCAGACGCTGCGGACTTAAACTCCGCTGCCCGCAAGGGCGTCAGGGTTCGAATCCCTGCTTCGGCACCATCTCTCGACCGACGACAGACCGCCTCCGCTCCGCCCTCACCTGTAGCAAGCAGGCCTGGCTCGTAATCTCTCCGACCTGGCTCGTAATCTCTCCGAAAGGTTCGCGTTCGTAGGCTCGCGCGAACCCCTGTCGGTGTCGTCGATGCGGTACGGCCATCGTGTCGGCGCCCGATGGGGGTTCAGCCCTTTGATGCGAGCGGCCCGGATGACGTTGCCCGCGGCTGACCGGTGGCTACGTTTTTGTAATGCTGCTGTAGTCCGGTTGGGCCTTGCAGCCCCATTTCAGGCATAATCTTCCCCGAGAGCATCGACCTCGCCCAGGCGGCCCTCCGCGACCGCGCACCGTCATCCCCCAGGGCACGACCCTCAAGTTTCACCGCGTGGTTTGGTGCTGTATCGGGCCTGTTCCGTCCCGATGGTCCGGCGAGCGGCGTGTTGGCTCCCCCCTGGCCGACAAACCTCGCCGGGCCTGTCGGGCTCACCTACAGGTTTCCGCTTCATGCGGCCCACCCGCCA
Organism: Candidatus Limnocylindrales bacterium; assembly: GCA_036506235.1. Lineage (GTDB taxonomy): Bacteria > Chloroflexota > Limnocylindria > Limnocylindrales > CSP1-4 > CF-16. The sequence continues at coordinate 641 of DASXSA010000287.1, forward strand.
CAGATTCGGCTGGCCGGCGTCATTCCCACAACGACCTGTCCGCACCCATGCTCGCGCCGATTGGCGCCAGGGGGCACCAGGTGGCAGGGGAGGGATGAGCCATGCGGCTGCCGTTCGGGCTTGCCTTGTCAGTTGTGATCGCATTGTTGGCCGTCGGGCCGGTGTCGGCCTCCAATGCGGACACGAACCTCACGCAATCGGGGACGAGCGCGGTCTACTTCTCGCAGACGTGCGAAGGCGACGAGAGCCTGGCGGCCACCTGCGCGACGACGTTCCTCTTCGTGCTGTCCGGCAAGACGCACGACAAGGTCGGACATTTGATCACCAGGAATCAGGCTTGCGTGGAGACCTCCGTCGAGACATTTGACGAATCTGTGGAGCGAATCAGCTTCCACGGCAAGTTCGGCTGCCAGACGCTCCGCAAGGGCGCGCTTTCGGTCGATCGCCTCAACTCCTTCATGTTCCGAGCCACCCTGCCGGTCGAGATCGTTGACTGCGGCCCCCAGGACTGCGCGCCCTCGACGACAGGCAGTGTCGTCATTCGAGCCACGTGGACCGGAACCGGGCCTACCACGCTGCGAAAGCTCCGCGACGTCTACGACGACGGAGTCTGCTACTCACTCGTGGCCTTGAAGTCCGCGAGCCGCGGTGCGACCTTCACGGGAACCCTCGACGGTGTCGCAATGCCCCCGCCCGACGAGTTCGAGGGTGCCGGCCTCTCGCGCGGAACATTCCGGGTGATCAATTGAAACTGCGGCGGATGAATCCTCGCTGACGTGATTGCCTGATTCATGACCGTTGCCTCACAGCAACGTCGGCAGTAGCATCTGCCATCCGGCGGCAGGGGGCGGATGGACCGTGACCAGGTGCCGACCGCGGGCAGGTGAGGCGCCCAGACATGTCCACGAACGAGACGCAGGGCAGCGGACAGGGAGAGGCCGTGGAGCTCGAGGGCGGCGCCTCGTGGACCACGAACGGAACCGAGCCCGCGCCGACGACAACCGCGGATTCATCGGGAAGCCCGGCCGACGAGGTCGACGAGTTCCTCGCCAGCCTGGCCGACGCGATGCACTCGACCGCGAGCGCCGAGCACGCCCGAATCGCGGAATCGACGGAGCAGCGTCGACAGGCCTATCTCAGTGAGCTCACGGCACGGGAGGCCGCCGAGGCTGATGAGCTGCGTGAGACCACGGAACAGGACGTCAAGGCGATCCATTCCTGGGCCGACCGGGAAATCAGTCGCATTCGCAACGAACGCGAGCAGCGGATCGCCTCCAGACGGCAGGAGCTCGATATCCGGCTTGACGAGCACCACTCGCTGATCGCGGGCGAAATCGAGGCGGTCGAGGCGAAAGTGTCGGCCTACCTCGCCGAGCTCGACGCTTTCTTCAACGACCTCGGCTCCGAGGACGATCCGATTGCGCTCGCGCGCCGCGCGCGGTCTCGACCGGCTTTCCCGGACCTCAGCGCGACCGCTTCCTCGGATTCCCCAGCCGTCGAGACGACCGCCGCCCGGGATGAAGCGGCTCCCCCTGACCGGCACGACGACGACAGCAACGCCGGAGTCATCATCGGAGGCGACACGCCGATGGTGGCGGTCATGGCCGAGCCGGCGCCCGCCGAAGAGGCCAAGCCTTCGGAACCCCCCGGAGGCGATTCGACCGTGGAGAGCCCCGTTCCCGTCGAGGCATTTGGCGGGAGTCAGGCCGAAACCGGGGAGGTCTCGAGCCCTGGGCAGATTTCGAACCCGGGGGAGGTTTCGAACCCCTCCGAGGCCGAGTCAGCGAGAGAGCCCGTCGAAGTGGGGGCGGATGTGAGCGCCGACGCGCGGCAGGGCTCGGGGACGCTGCTTCAGACCGTACCCACCCACCGTCCAATGAGCCTGCTGTCGCGTCTCGCGAACAACATCGCGGAGCGGTCCGACCCGCCACGCTAGCCCGAAAAACGAGGAGCTACAGCCGGCTGGGTTCTCCCAGCCGGCCGTTTTCATTGCAACCGACCTCCTGATGGCTCCTGGGCAGTCTCGGTTCCTGTTCGGTGAGGCGCGCGTCGCGCCCAAAGTGGTTCCCGACACGCATCTGTAAGCCCGATTCCGGCCGCGCCGTTTCCCGGCTATCGCGCGCAGGAGCACCGTTCCCCGCACGCCGCATCGGCGCGATGGCCGTGAGATCGCCTCTGCGCCTGAGCGGGCGTCGCTACGACTGGAGGTCCCATGCCAACACCTGTTGTCACCGTTCAGAACTGGGGAGACGCCGTCTTCCTCGCGCTCTCGAACGCGCTGAACATGCTCCTGTCCGCCATCCCGCTCGTGATCGGCGCGCTGGTGATCCTGGTCATCGGCTGGATCCTTGCCTCGATCGGCGGCCGGGTCACGACCGCAGCGCTCAACCGCCTCGGCGCCGACCGATTGTTCCGGCTTCACGGCGAAAACGTGTACGGCGCGACCGTGACGACGACGTGGAGCCCGAGTGTCGTCTCGGGTGAAGTCGTCAAGTGGCTGATCCGGCTCGTGTTCCTCGTGGCGGCCGCCAACACGCTGGGGCTCACGCAGGTCAGCCAGCTGCTCAACCAGGTGATCCTGTGGATCCCGAACCTCGTCGTCGCAGCGGTCGTCCTGCTCGTCGCGCCACTCTTCGGTCGCTTCCTGCGGGGTCTGATCGAGACGGGCGCGGGCGAGATGGGCTTCACCAATGGCGCGCTTCTCGGCCGCCTCGCCGAGTACGCGGTGCTTGCCTTCGCCGTCGTGATCGCCATCAACCAGATCGGAATCGCCGCCAACCTCGTCAATACGCTGTTCGTGGGCGTGGTCGCGGCCCTCTCGCTGGCGTTCGGCCTGGCCTTCGGGCTGGGTGGGCGCGGTGTAGCCGCGGAGCTCACGAGACAGTGGTACGAGAGCTCGCAGCGGCGGGTCAGCCAGGTTGCCGAAACCGCGGCCAGGACCCAGCCTGCACCCGCGCAACAGACCATGGCGGGTGCACCGAGCCGCGCACGGCCCAAGTAGAGCGTCGCCCGATAGGCACCAAGTGGCCGGCCCGAAAGGGCCGGCTCTTTCATGGCGCGCGTCGCGCGGCGGACACCGGCATCGGGACCCAATCGCGGGGAGGCGGATCGACGGCTCGAAGCCGAACCCACGTGCATGTGACGAAATTCGTGGCTGCCGCCGCAAGTCGCTGACGGAACTCTTGCAAACGCGTGACAAGTCCGCGAATTCAGTGGAATCAGCTTTGCAGCGCTGCAATACTCGCCGCGCCGAGTAACCCCAGGAGCCGACACGACGGTCGGCGCCGACGGAGCAGATCGCCCGCGAGTCGAGATGAATGACAGCTGAACCCCGCGCCCACTCCATCCCGCTCTTGAGTCTCATTCCCGGTCTCGGCCAGTCAGCCGAACGGGACGTGGTCGCCGAGGCCAATGAGCAGCGGTATCGCGACTTTCTCGAGGCGCTCGGCGTGGCCGTGTATACGACCGACGCGAACGGCCGGATCACGTTCTTCAATCAGGCAGCCGTACAGTTCTGGGGGCGCACGCCGCAGCTCGGCGAGGAATGGTGCGGGTCGTGGCGGCTGTTCTGGCCCGACGGTCGACCGATGCCCCATGACGAGTGCCCAATGGCCATCGCGCTCCGCGAAAACCGTGCGCCGCGCGGCTACGAGGCGATCGCCGAACGTCCGGACGGCAGCCGCGTCTCCTTCGTGCCCTATCCGACGCCGCTGCGCGACCCGGACGGGACGCTCGTCGGCGCGGTGAACGTCCTGGTCGACGTCACCGAGCGCACCCGGGCGGAATCCGCGCTGCGAACGACCGCCGAAGAGCTCCGCCTCTCGAACGAGGTCAAGGACGAGTTCCTGGGGCTCGTGTCGCACGAGCTGCGCACGCCGGTGACGACGATCTTCGGCAACGCCCAGCTCCTGCGGGAGCGCGGCGACCGGCTCGCGCAGGACGACCGGGACTCGATGATCGATGACATCGCCGACGACTCCGAACGTCTCCTGGGCGTCGTGGAGAACCTGCTCCTCCTCACTCGGCTGGAGTCAGGGTCGCACCCCGACCCCGAGCCGCAGGTGCTTGGTCACATCATCCGAAAGTCGATCGAGGAGTTCCGGCATCGGCATCCCCGGCGTGATGTGACGCTCACGCGCCAGCCGCCGCGACATCTCGTGGTCGAGGTCGATCGGACCTACCTCGATCTCCTGATCGACAACCTTCTCGGCAACGCCGACAAGTACAGCCCGCCTGAAACGGAGGTCGAACTGGCGATCCGGATCGAGCGCGAAGAAGTCCATGTCGTGGTGCTCGACCGCGGAATCGGCGTGTCCGAGGAGGAAGCGGCGGAAATGTTTGCGCCGTTCTACCGGACCGAAGCCGGCAGGAGACAGGCCAGCGGCCTCGGCATCGGCCTCGCCGTCTGCAAGCGGATCGTCGAGGCGCACGGCGGCCGAATCTGGGCAGCACCGCGAGCCGGCGGGGGATCCGAGATCGGCTTCGCCTTGCCACTGGCACGCGATCCGATCGATGCGCTTGTGGCGCATGTCGCCTGACCGCCTGCCGGTCGCGCTCTAATCGCGGCGGACCGCAGACCCAAAGACGACAACCACTCTCAACGCGAAGCCCCAGGCGATCGGCCTGGGGCCCCGGGTATTCGGCTCGGCGGTCCCGGCCGCCGAACGAAGGTCAGCGGCTACCGGCCGCCGCGAACGAACCGAGGGCCGACTTGGCCTTGCTCGGATTGTCAGTCGCAAATGCGATCGTGACGTTGCCACCCGACATGCCGGTCGCAAACGCCGCCTCGATGTTCACGCCGGCGTTCGCGAGCTGGCGCGCCGCTTCGGCGATGCCACCCGGACGGTCGGCGATCGAGGCCTGGACGAGCTCGACTTCGCGGGCCCGGTAGCCGGCCGCGCTGAGCGCCTGCCGGGTGCCGGTCTCATCGTTGCTCACGAGGACGAGCGTGCCGGAATCGCCGCACGTCGCCCCGCTGAAGCCGGTCAGGTTGATGCCCTTGGTGGCGATCGCCTCCGTGACTTTGGCGAGCTCACCGGGCTTGTTCGTGAGGTCCACGATGAAGGCGTTCATGGGCTCCTCCGCTAGCACCGCTCGGCCCGGACGACAGGCCTGGGTGTCCGCCGTGGGCGGGCCGGGTGGGAGTCCTTGATTCTACCCCCGATGCCTAGTTCGCGGGCTTGCGTCCGTTGCGCCCTGGGCGGAGCAATGAGCCGAGCCGGCCCGGCTTGCGTTCCTCGTGTTTCGGCTGGATGGTGTGGATTGCGACCCCGTTCTCGGGAGCGAACGCGCTCGCGGCGAGCCTGACGAGATGCTGCGCGGCGATCGAGCGGGGAGCCCCGCGGACGATCGGCACCCCGACGTTGACTGCCTTCATGTAGAGGAACGGGTCGTAAGGAAGGACGGAGACGATCTTGGTCCCGAGGACATCCTCGATGGCCGGCATCTTCAGCATGTCGCTGGCGAACACGTTGTTCAGCACGAACGTCGCCTTGCTCGAGATCGTTCCCGACTCGTTCAGGTAGTCGAGCAGCGATCGGAGCGCCTTGAGCGCCGACATCTCGGGATAGACGGGGAAGATCACGGTATCGGCGCCTTCGAGGGCTGCGAGGGCGCGCGCGTCGAGCACCGAGCCGGCATCGACGACCACCGAGTCGTACGCCTTGACCGCCGTGGCCAGGATCCGTTCCACGTCCTGCCCGGTCACGCTCACGGCGAGCTGCGGCGAGCCCGGTGCGGCCAGCACCGAGATTCCGCTGTCGTGGTGGGCCGTATACGTGCGAAGAAGCTCGGGCTCGCGCTGGGCGGAGGTATCGCGGCTGACGTCGACCACGGTCTGCGCGGGCTGCAGGTTCAGGTGCCAGGCGACCTGTCCGAACTGCAGGTCGAGGTCGATCAGCAGGACCGAGCCACCGGGGTTCTCGGCGACCGCTGCGGCGGTGTTGACCGCGATCGTCGTCGCCCCGACGCCGCCCTTGGGGCTGAAGATGGTCACCATCTTGCGGCGCTTTGGAGGGCTCGTGTCGGGGGCCAGGACCGGGGCGAGGTCACGGGAGCGCTGGAAGCGGAGCAGCAGGGCCTCCACACGGGCCTCCAGCTCGCGCGCGTCGAAGGGCTGGGCGATCACGTCGTCCGCGCCTGCCTCGAGGAATCGGATCCGCTCGTCGACCTCGTCTGACTGGCTGATGCACAGGACGGGGATCGCGACCAGGGCAGGCGTCGCCCGGATCTTGCGGCAGATGTCCGCGGGCGACTGGTCCCCCTTCAGGACGTCGAGGACGACGAGGTTGTGATCGGTCGCCTTCTCGAACGCTTCTTCTTCGGTATCGACAGTGGTGACCGAGTAGCCAACCTTTGTGAGGACTTCCCTGATTTGGTCTCGTGCGGCGTCATCCGCGTCCACGAGGAGGATCGAGCTTGCAGCCAAGCGGGCAACTCCGAGACGGTTTGCGAGGTTCAGCGGCCCGGCAGGTGAGGTGCCCGGAACCGAGAGAGACCAAGAAGCATACAACGGGGATCGCCAAAGTTGACATGCTAGACTCGGTTCGTTGTCCTTTCGGCTCCGCCCCGGTGCCCGCCAGCACCAACGTCGGTCACCCGCCAGCGGGGCAATCCCACAGGAAGGAGTCATGCAGGCGCATGCGCCGATATGAGTTGATGCTCGTCCTTCGTCCCGATATCGCGGACGATCGGACCTCTGCGGTCATCGACCGCACCACCCGGGCGATCGTCGCCGCGGGCGGCCAGATCATCAAGGTCGCACCGTGGGGCCGCAGGCGGCTGGCCTACCCGATCGATCGAAATCGGGAAGGCTCCTATCACATCATCCTGTTCGAGGCCCCGTCCGAGGCGATCGCCGAACTCGAGCGCGGCCTGCTGATCACCGAGGAGCTGCTGCGCCACCTGGTCACTCGCGTCGAGCGGCCGGTGAAGGCGGCTCGCGGCCGCGAGGAAGGCGCCGAGGAAGCGTTCGCCGCGCCCTCCGAAGAGGAAGAGGAAGAGGACCAGGGCGAGCGTATCGACGAGTCGGAGAGCGAAGCCGCTCCGGCTGCCATCGACTGACGGAGGCGGGCCATGTCGCTCAACAAGGCGATGATCATCGGCAACCTGGGGCGCGACCCCGAGATGCGCTACACGCCGAACGGCCAGGCCGTAACGCAGTTCACCGTGGCCGTGAATCGCAACTACAAGGACCAGACCGGCGAATGGCAGGAAGAGACCGAGTGGTTCCGCGTGGTTGCCTGGGGGCCGCTCGGTGAGCGTGCCGCCGAGTACCTGCGAAAAGGCGGCAAGGTCTACGTGGAGGGCCGTCTCCAGACCCGTCAGTGGGAAGGCCAGGACGGCCAGAAGCGCTACACGACCGAGCTGATCGCGCAGCAGATCACCAACCTGGAACGGCGGCCGCGCGAGGAAGGCGAACCGACCTTCGCGGGTGCACGACCTGCCGCCCGGTCCACCGATGGCGGCCAGCAAGGCCCCTCGGAAGGGGCCGAGGGCGGTGACCGCCTGGACTCGAACGACCTCGACGACCTGCCCTTCTAGAGAACGGAGAACAGCACCGACCATGCCCCCTGCCGCACGACCCAAGAAACGCAACGAGTACTTCCGCGACAGCCGGCGCAGGAAGGTCTGCGCCTTCTGCGCGGACAAGACCGTGTCGATCGACTACAAGGAGGTCAATCGCCTCCGCCGCTACCTGTCGGAGCGGGCCAAGATCGAGCCACGTCGCAAGACCGGCACCTGCGCGAACCACCAGCGCGAGCTGGCGGTCGCGCTGAAGCGCGCCCGGCACGTCGCCCTGCTGCCGTACGCCCCGCAGCACCTGCGTCCCTGATCCGAACGCCGGCCGCCAACACCGCCTGACGTGATCGCCGGCCTCGGCCTGATCGTCGGCGGGATCGCCGCCGGCGTGTTCGGCTCCCTGCTGGGCCTGGGCGGCGGCATCCTGATCGTCCCACTCCTGACGCTCGGTTTCGAGCTGCCGCTGCGCGAGGCGGTGGGAGTCAGCCTGGTCTCGGTCATCGTCACCAGCAGTGCCTCGGCCGGGGTCTACCTCCAGCGGCACGTCGCGAACCTGCGGCTCGGGATGACGCTCGAGCTTTTCACCGCCATGGGAGCCCTGATCGGAGGTCTCCTCGCGTTCCTCCTCGACGAGCGCACGCTCGCCGCCCTGTTCGCGGCACTGCTCGTCTACGTCGCGATCTCGATGCTCCGCCGGCCACGAGATGCCACGGAGGCTGCGCCGGGAGCCGGCTACGTGTACCGCATCCAGCGGTCGGGGCTGGGGTACCTGGGCAGTGTCGGGGCAGGCGTGATCTCGGCACTGCTCGGCGTGGGTGGGGGACTCGTCAAGGTCCCCGTGATGCACCTGGTCATGGGCGTGCCCCTGCGCGTGGCGACGGCGACGAGCAACCTGATGATCGGCATCACGGCGTCGGCCAGCGCGATCATCTACCTGTTCCGGGGCGGAATCGATCCGTACGTCGCGGGACCCGTCGCCGTCGGCGTCTTTCTCGGCGCCTCGGTTGGCTCGCGGACAGCGCACCGGATCGACCTGCGCGTCCTGCGCACCCTGTTTGTGCTGGTCCTCACCTACACGGCCTTCGAGATGATCCGCAAGGCGCTGGTCCTGTGAACGCGTCCAGCTCGACCCCCACGACGGCCTCTGCGGGGGGCCTCGCGGGGACGACCCCCGACCTCGACCTGGCAATCGCGAGGCTCCTTGCGTTCGGGACCTACCTGGCCATCGGCCTGCTCACGCTCGGGGTCCTGCTCATGGCAGTCGCGGGACAGTCGCCGTTTTCTCCGACGTCCTTCCCATCGTTCGACGCCACACGCCTTCCGCAGGACCTCGCCGCCGGGCGGGCTGAGGGCTTCCTCTGGCTCGGGCTCGTCACGGTCATCGCCACGCCGAGCGCGCGCGTCATCGCGGCGCTCGTCGGCTATGCGCGGGCGGGGGACAGGCGGATGGTGGCCGTGTCGCTCGGCATCCTCGCGGTCATCGCCACGAGCGTGGCCGTCGGCCTGCTGTCCTCCGGGAGCGCGACATGATCGACCTGATCCTGCTGGCGGTCGCGTTCGCGATCATCCTCGTGGGGGCCGAGTTGTTCACGAACGGCATCGAGTGGTTCGGCCGCAAGCTGGAGCTGGCAGAAGGCGCGGTCGGGTCAGTGCTCGCGGCCGTCGGGACGGCACTCCCGGAAACGATGATCCCGCTGATCGCGATCCTGTTCGGCGGCAGCGCCGAATCGGATGCGGTCGGCATCGGTGCCGTGCTCGGTGCCCCGTTCATGCTGTCGACGCTGGCCATGTTCGTGACGGGCGTGGCGGTGCTGCTGGTCGCCCGCGAGCGCCGTCGGGGGCGGGGGACGCGGGTGCGGGCGGCCGCGAGCGAAGTCGATGACGATGCCATGCCAGTGGATACCGGGGTGCTCGGCCACGACATGGCGTACTTCGGGGTCGCCTATGCGCTGGCGGTGGGAGTCGCGTTCCTGCCGGTCGAGATGATCGGCGCGCGATGGCTGGCCGCGCTCGTCCTGCTGGGCATCTATGCCTGGTACGTGAAGGGCCACTTCGAGGCGGATCCGGACGTCGACGCCGTGGATCTTGCGCCCCTCCGATTCCACCGGCTCGACGCGCGTCACCAGGCAGGGAATCCGGGCGTTCCCCGGCTGCGCGTGGTGAACCTCCAGGTGCTGGTCGCCCTTGCGTGCATCATCGGCGGGGCGTACCTATTCGTCGGCGCCGTCGAGGACCTGGCCCACCAGCTCGCGGTGGACGGGACACTCCTCGCCCTCGTCATCGCGCCGATCGCAACGGAGCTGCCCGAGAAGTTCAACAGTGTGATCTGGGTGCGCCAGGGCAAGGACACGCTCGCGATGGGCAACATCACCGGCGCGATGGTGTTCCAGAGCGCCATCCCGACCTCGGTCGCGCTGATCTTCGCCTCCGAGACGTGGGTCGTGACGGGCGACTCACTGGTCGCCTTCGCCTCGGCCGGGATCGCGTTCGCCTCGTCAGCGGCGATCTTCGTGCCCATGTGGCGGCGCAGACGGCTGACCGGTCGCGGCCTGCTCGTGGGCGGCGCCTTTTATCTCCTGTACCTGTTCCTTGTCGGACTCAAGGTCGCGGGGGTCGTGCAGTAAGGCCGTCGGATGTTGCGGGGCCGGCCTGATCGGCCTTCTTTTTGCGCGGCGGGGCAGATCTCCCGCATCGTTTGCGTGTGACGCGATGCAAAGGCCGCAGGTTGAGTCGCGGGCCGGACCGGAGCGGTCAGTTCATTGTCTCAGCGGCACGATTCCTGCCGCCGACCTGCAATGCGTTGACCGTTTGCGCCTGGCCGATGATCGGCGAGCAACAACGTGATGTGCCGCCGCGGCCTCTGGTCCGATAACCATCCGCTGGGCGCAAACGCACAATCTGGGCGGTGGACGATCGTGTGTTTCGCCGACACGCCGAACGGACCCACGGAGACCCGCTGCTATACTCGGCCGGCCTTTCAGGACCCAGCGGCGCGGGCAGAAGGCGCAACCGGGAACGCGCGCGACAGGGCGCCGCTCAGGAGAGCGACACCGATGCTGACCGACAAGACGG
>DASXSA010000288.1:0-8149 GCA_036506235.1 Candidatus Limnocylindrales bacterium
GAAGTTGTCGACGTCGATCAAGGCCACGCCAAGCGGAACGCCGACAGCCCTGGCGCGCTCGAGCTCCTGGCTCAGCAGGCCGACCAGAGCGCCGTGCGTCAGCGTCCCCGTCAGCGGGTCCCGCCTGGTCGACTCGATGAGCGCAGCCTGCTGCCGAAGGAGTCGGCGCTGGGCCGACCGAAAGATGAGGAACAGGACCGCAGCCGCGATGAGCCCCGCGCTGAGGGTCAGCACGACCACGTCGTGACGGACGCCGGCGAGCCGTTCCAGGATGGGGCCGGCATCGCGCCAGATCGAAACGACTGCGCGCACCTGCCCGCCGCTGCTTGCAGGCAGGAACTCACGGAGCAGGGTCGGGGAGCCGAAGGCGGCCGTGCCGGGAGCGGCGCCGGCCGCGTCCGCAGACACCAGCCCGGCCCGGGCCGATCCGGCGACGGCGAGGGCGAACTCGCCGTCGACCGGGGTTCGGGAGCCCGCGAGCGACGGGTCATCGGTGGCGAGGACGGTGCCGTCGGGCAAGCGAAGCTCGACGTGGAGGATCTCGCCGGGTCGGGTCAGCGTTGCGAGTTGTGCCTGGAGGCGGGCCAGCTCATCCGGCGTGATCGCGCGGCCGCCGTCCTGCAGGTAGCGGGGCTGGACGTAGGCGTTCACGAAGGCACGCGCCGTGGCCGAGTCGCTGCCGACCACGTCGGTCAAGGCCGATGCGGAAAAATGCGCCGAGACCATGAGCGCCTGCGCCGCAGCCGTGATCCCGACCAGTGCCACGAACGCGCCGAAGACCAGGATCAGGAGGACCGGGCGGCGGATTCGTGGCTCGGAGCCGAACACGTTCGGATGGCCTCTCGTCGGGGGCAGGCGATATGGCGAGCGCAGGCGATATGGCGAGCGTATGCATGCGCGCGCGAGCCCCCAACGGGACGAGAGTCACGGCCGGCTCGACGAAAGTCCGGTGCGGGCGCGCACGCCCTCCGTCCTGCGGATCTCCGTGATCCTGTCCCCCACGGCGTCGGTATCCTTCAACGCCAGTCGCAGCAGGCTCGAGGAGTCACGTGGAACGCCCGACATCCCGGTCTCAAAGCCTTCAGAGAATCGGCCTGATCGTGGCCGTCGCAGGCGTCGCTGTTCTCGCGATCGGCAACACGCTCCCGTGGGGGAGCGCCGGGGAGCTGAACCGCTACGGCGCCTTCGACTCCTACGCCGATGGGCTGTGGGCCTTCCTCTGCGGACTTGCGCTCATCGGGGTCCTGCTCCGAGGTGGGACAGCCCGCAGTCGGACCAGGACGGTGCAGCTGCTGCCCGCTCTGCTCGGCATCGGAACGCTCCTGCTCGCGTTCGTGGGCTTTCGAGCGGTGCAGGGCTGGGTCGACAGCCTGGCAGCGCTCGGTCACCAGGACGGAAAACTCGAGCCCGGCGTCTACGTCAGCCTTCTCGGTGGCGCGCTCGCTGCGGCCGGAGGCATCCTCTACAGCTGGGTGACGGTGCGCGAGATGCCGGTCCTGCCGACCGTGGCCGAGACGGACGTCGATTTCGCCCGTGACCTCGTCCTCCGCTTGCTGCTGGTGGTCGCGTTCACGGTTGGCGGGGGAGCGGCGGGAGTCGTGCTCGCGCTCCAGATCGCGGCCGGCCTGGGCAGCGGCCTCATCCTGATGATGCTGGCGCTGATCGGAGCGGGAGCTGGAGCAGCGGTTGGCGACCGAGTGTGGAAAGCGTTCTTCGGGCCGCCGGCGCCGTCGGGAAGAGTGGGCAGCCGCTGACGCAACCCGACCAGGGGACTGTGGCCCGCCGTCTCGTCTACAGCGGCACGCCTTGACGCCCTCAGGACCCTCGCCTAGACTCCCCGCCACATCTGAACAGGGCGATGAACGGGACGAGTACCGGTCGTGCGTCGGCACAGAGACCCGGTGGCTGGTGGAAACCGGGACGACTGCGACAGGGAATGGACCCGGGAGCCTCCGGACCGAACGCTCGGCGTAGCCGAGCCAGTAGGCTCCGGCGCAGAGCGCCAGCGATAGAGGGCAGCGCCGATCGGCGGCGAAGGATCGCATCCCGAGTCGACCCGTCGGTCACGTGAGTGCGGCATCGCCGAATGAGGGTGGCACCGCGGAAGGCTCGACCTTTCGTCCCGGGACGAAAGGTCGTTTTGTTTCTCGGGCGTCGGCGCCCGAGCGCCGCACCAGCCCGGAGGGCCACCGCGATGACAACGACAGATCCGCTCAGCCTCACCGCCGCGAAGCGCCTGGCCGCCAACGCGGACACGCTGCTCCTCAAGGCGAGTCGCCCGGCCGACCTCGAGACGCCGATCGGGGCGTTTCTGCGCCTGGACGACGGCGGTCCGGCATACCTCCTCGAGTCGGTCGAAGGCGGCGAGCGCCTGGGCCGGTACTCCTTCCTGGGCGTCGTCCCGCGGCGGCTGCTCGAGGTCCGTGGGTCGTCGGCGACGATCCAGACACGGCCCGTGACCGTCGACGAGTACGACGCTTCGCTACCGATCGAGACCTTCGAGGCGCCCGACCCGTTGGACGCCCTGCGTCGGTTCGTCACGAGGCGGCGGGTCGAGCCGCGCGACGGCATGCCGAGATTCACGGGCGGAGCAGTGGGCGCGCTGGCCTACGACGCCGTGACTGCCTTCGAGCCGACCGTCCCGCTCCCGGAACGCGACCCGGTCGGCGTTCCCACCGCGACGTTCATCGAGACCGACCTGGTTCTGGTGTTCGATCATCTGACCCACGATCTCTCCGCGATCGCCTCGCTGCACACGGCGGCGGCGGATCTCGAGGGCCGCTATCGCATCGCCGAGCGGGCGATCTTCGAGGCGCTGGAGCGAGCTGCGCGGCCGACGGCGGCCGAGATGGCGAACGGGACCGGCGCGAAGGCCTCGGGTGGGCCCGGTACTGACGCGAGCTCGGCAGCCAGGGGCGGGATCGGTCTGCCCCCTGAAGGAATCGACACGAGCCTCGGACGCGAGGCCTACATCCGTGCCGTCGAGGTCGCCAAGGACGCCATCGCGGCAGGCGAAGCCATCCAGGTCGTCCTGGCTCGGCGCCAGTCGTTCGACATGCCATCGCTCGCCGACGGGCGCCCGCTCGACGGTATTGCGCTGTACCGAGCGCTGCGCCGGGTGAACCCGAGCCCGTACCTCTTCTTCGTGCGAACGCCGGCCTTCGAGGTCGTCGGGGCGTCGCCCGAGCTCCTTCTGCAGGTCGAGGGTGACCGGCTCACGACGCACCCCATCGCAGGGACGCGGCCTCGCGGCGCCACGCCTGCCGAGGACGAGGTCCTCTCGGAACAGCTGCAGCGCGATCCGAAGGAGCGAGCGGAGCACGTCATGCTCGTCGACCTGGGCCGCAACGACCTCGGTCGCGTGGCCCGCCCCGGGACGGTCGCCGTCACGAAGTACATGGAGGTCGAGCGCTACAGCCACGTCCTCCACCTCGTTTCCCACGTCGAGGGCCGCCTGCGGCCGGATCTCGACGCGGTCGACGCGCTCCGGGCGGTCTTTCCTGCCGGCACGCTGTCGGGCGCCCCGAAGGTCCGGGCGATGCAGCTCATCGCTGCGGCCGAAGGCGAGCGGCGTGGCCTGTACGGCGGCGCGGTCGGCTACCTCGGCTATGACGGCAACCTCGACACGGCGATCACGATCCGCTCCGCGGTCCTGCACGACGGCATGGCCCACATCCACAGCGGTGCCGGCATCGTCGCCGGCTCGGTCCCCGAGCGGGAGTTCGAGGAGACCGAGCACAAGGCGGCCGCCCTGCGACGGGCGATCGAGCTGGCGGCCGGGCTCGATGGCTCGCCCGCGCGTGATGCCGGGGCGGGCTCGGGCGCCGTCGATCGGGTGGTCGGGGACGCTCGGGACTCCGCTGGGGCGCCTCCGGTGGGCCAGGCAGGTGGTCGGCCGTGATCCTCGTCGTCGACAACTACGACTCGTTCACGTTCAACCTCGTCCAGGCGCTGGAGGCGGCTGGTGCTTCGGTGCGTGTCTATCGGAACGACGCGATCGACAGGGCCGGCCTCGAGGCCCTCGCCGACGATCCCGCCGCGGACCTGCGGGGGATCGTGATCTCTCCCGGACCGGGCTCGCCGGATTCGGCGGGCGTCTCCGTCGCGACGATCGAGGTCGCGGCGGAACGCCGAATCCCGTTGCTCGGCGTTTGCCTCGGGATGCAGTCGATGGCCGCAGCGTTCGGGGCCGCGATCGTTCGGGCCCCGACGCTGGTGCACGGCGAGGCATCCGAGGTTGACCACGACGGAAACGGCCTGCTCACGGGCCTCCCGGACAGCTTCTCAGCCGCCCGCTACCACTCGCTGTGCGTCGACCCGGCGACACTGCCGGCCGAGCTGCAGGTGACTGCGACGAGCCCGGTCGATGGAGTCGTGATGGGCCTCCGTCACGTGTCCCTCCCACTCGAGGGCGTCCAGTTTCATCCCGAATCCGTCCTTACGCCGGAGGGTCCCCACCTCCTTGCCAACTTCCTGCGCCTGGCGGGCGAGGGCGAGGCAGGGCGCCTGGATGCCGCGACTGGTTCGTTTGCGACGCGGGGGATGACGGAGCCCGTGGCAGCGGAGGCGGTCGGCACTGCCGGCGCCGCAAGCGCGACGGGTGCCACAGCCGCGACGAGCGCTCGAGCCGGGACGAGTGCTCCAGGAGGGTCACGATGAGCGAGGTCGTTCGCGCGGCACTCGCCGCCGTGGTCGAGGGACAGACGCTCTCCGTCGACGAGGCTCAGGCCGCGATGGGCGCCGTGATGGACGGCGAGGCGACGCCCGCTCAGCTGGCCGCATTGCTTGTAGCTCTTCGGATGCGCGGCGAGACGATCGAGGAGTTGGCCGGGTTTGCCGGCGCGATGCGCGATCGCGTCCTCCGCGTTGACGCGCCGCCCGGCACGATCGACACGTGCGGCACCGGAGGCGACCGGAGCGGGACGTTCAACATCTCGACGACGGCCGCGCTCGTCGTGGCGGGTGCCGGCGTCCCCGTCGCCAAGCATGGCAATCGCGCGATCACCTCGAAATCGGGGTCGTTCGACGTGCTCGAGGCCCTGGGCGTTCGCACCGACCACGATGCCGACTCGGCCGCGCAGGCCCTCCGCGACGACGGCTTTGCGTTCCTTTTCGCGCCCGGCTTCCACCCGGCGATGAAGCACGCCGGTCCGACACGCCGCGAGATCGGTGTCCGGACGGCGTTCAACCTGGTCGGGCCGCTGACGAATCCGGCCGGGGCCCGGCGGCAGTTGATCGGGGTGGGGGACGCGTCGGTTGCGCCGCGCCTGGCGGAGGTGCTCCGCGTGCTCGGCGCCGAACGCGGGTTCGTCGTCCACGGCGACGGCGTCGACGAGCTGCCGCTGGACGGGTCCGGCGTCCTTTACGACGTCTCACCGGATGCCGTGGAGCGGCGCCACGTGGAGGCAAAAGATCTTGGGCTTTCTCCCGCACCGACGTCCGAGCTCGTCGGTGGCTCGCCCGAGGAAAACGCAGCCCTTGCGGAAGGGGTGCTCGGCGGCGATGCCGGCCCCCGGCGCGATGTCGTGCTGCTCAACGCCGGCGCCGGTCTGGTCGTTGCAGGTCGCGCCAATGACCTTCGCGACGGGATCGCGATCGCCGCTGATGTGATCGACCGGGGCGCGGCTGCGGCGCTGCTCCAGCGGTTGCGGGTCGCCCGCCGAACACACGAGGATGCCTCGCGCGAGGCCGAGGGGGCACCCGCGTGACCCTCGCGGAACCACCCGCGCTCGCGACCCGGCCGGGACGAAGAGCGCGCTCCAAGGCTGGCGGCCGGACCGCTCGCAGGCCGCGAAGTGGGATCGTCGCCGAGATCGCGGCCAGGCGAACGGCGGACGTCGCCGCGGAGCTCAACGGACTCGGTTTCCGCGAGCTGGCGCGGCGAGCCGCCGCTTCTGCTCCTGCCCGGGACATCGCCGTGCGGCTGGCCCGACCGGGAACACACCTCATCGCGGAGGTCAAGCGAGCCTCGCCTTCAGCCGGGCGCATCGCCTCAACCGACGAGGACATCGTCGCCCTTGCCCGAGCCTACGAGGCAGGCGGCGCCAGTGCGATCTCGGTGCTTTGCGAACCGCACTGGTTCGCGGGCTCACCGGAGGACCTGGCGGCCATCCGTGCCGCGGTCTCCATCCCGCTCCTGGCGAAGGAGTTCGTGGTCGACGAGCGGCAGCTGCCGGTGCTCCGCGCGGCAGGCGCCGATGCCGTGCTCCTGCTGGCGGTCCTGCATCCGGCGGCGCGGTTGGCCCGGCTGGTGGACCGGGCGCGCGAAGTCGGGCTGGAACCCCTGGTCGAGGCCCACGACGAGCGTGAGCTCGACCGAGCGCTCCGCACGGAGGCGCGACTGATCGGGATCAACAACCGCGACCTCGCGACCCTGGACGTCGATGCCGAGCGTGCGGCCAGGCTGCGGCCCGTCGTCCCCGACGACCGCCTGGCGATCGCCGAATCCGGGGTTCGGGACCCGGCCACGGTCCGCGAGTGGCGCGCCCTGGGGTTCGACGCGGCGCTGATCGGCGAGGTTCTCGTCCGTGCCGAGGATCCTGTGGCTTCCGCCGCGGCCTATGTCGCCGCCGGGGTCCTGCCGTCCGACCCCGCGGCCGAGGGTCGCATGCCCATTGTCAAGGTCTGCGGGATCACCGATGCGACCGGTGTCCGTGCGGCGATCTCCTCGGGAGCTGACGCCATCGGACTCAACTTCGTCCCCGGCACGCCGCGGGCCCTCGACCTGCGCGAGGCTGCCGAACTCGCCGCCCTGGCTCGCGCGATCGGACCGGGCGCGAAGGTCGTCGCGGTTACCGTGAACCCGGACAGGGCACGCCTTGCAGCGATTGTCGACGCGGTCGATCCGGATGCCTTCCAGCTATCCGGTTCAGAAAGCCCAGAGGCGGTTGCCGCCATCTCCCGTCCCGTCTGGAAGGTGCTCCACCTGCCTCCACAGGACCCCGAGGACATCGACGCCGCGGCGCGCGAGCTCGTCCATCGCGCCCGGGGATACCTCGCGCTGCCGAACTGCGGACGCGTCATGCTCGACACAGCGGGTGGAGCTTTTCCGGGAGGGACCGGCAGCCGCGTCGGCGAGGGCCTTGCTCGTGCCATCGCGCGCGAGATTCCGGTCACCCTGGCGGGCGGCCTGAATCCGGGGAACGTCGCTCGAGCCGTCCAGGAGGTTTCGGCTGTCGGCGTCGACGTCGCGTCCGGAGTCGAGGCCCCGCGCCTTCCCGACCGACGGCCCGTCAAGGACCCGTTCAAGGTCGCCCTGTTCGTCAAGCGCGCGAGGGCCGCCCGCTTCGATCGCCCGGTCGATTCCGCTCGGCCAACGCCGGTCGCGCCGGGTCTGCTCGACGCCGACGACCGGGGACGCTGGGGGGTCGATCGAGCATTCGGCGGCCGCTATGTCCCCGAGACGCTGATGGCGGCACTCCGCGAGCTGGAAGTCGCGTATCTCGCGGTCCGCCACGACCAACGCTTCTGGGCCGAGCTGCGCGACCTGCTCCAGGCCTACGCCGGACGACCGACCCCGCTGTACCGCGCCGACCGCCTCGCCGAACGCGTCCTGCGACAGGCACGCGAGATCGACGAGGGGGCCACGCCCGACCGCCTCCGCCTGTACCTGAAGCGGGAGGACCTGGCGCACACGGGCGCCCACAAGATCAACAACGCATTGGGCCAGGCGCTGCTCGCCAGGCGCCTGGGCAAGACGCGGGTCATCGCCGAGACGGGAGCCGGCCAGCATGGTGTGGCAACGGCGACGGCCTGCGCGTTCTTCGGGCTCCCGTGCGTGGTCTACATGGGCGCCGAGGACATGGACCGCCAGCGACCCAACGTCCTGCGCATGCACGCGCTGGGCGCCGAGGTCCGCCAGGTGACCTCGGGCTCGGCAACCCTCAAGGACGCGATCAACGAGGCGATGCGCGACTGGGTGACGAACGTCGGGTCGACCCACTACGTCCTCGGCTCGGCGATGGGGCCGCACCCCTACCCGACGATCGTCCGCGACCTGCAGCGCCGGATCGGCGACGAAGCCGCGGCCCAGATCGAGGCTGTCGAGGGTCGCCTGCCCGACCTCGCCATCGCCTGCGTCGGCGGGGGCTCGAACGCCATCGGCCTCCTGTCCCGCTTCATCGGTGAACCATCGGTTCGGCTCGCGGTC